>JAJRWO010000291.1 GCA_024276775.1 Gammaproteobacteria bacterium
AAATCTTGGGCCACTAATCTCTACCGACATGACGCGCTGCATTCACTGTACCCGTTGTGTTCGCTTTGGCCAGGAAGTTGCGGGTATTCAAGAGCTGGGTGCTACTGGGCGTGGTGAACATATGCTGATCGGCACTTATGTAGAAAAAGCGGTGACATCAGAGCTTTCAGGCAATGTGATTGATCTTTGCCCTGTTGGCGCTCTGACATCAAAGCCATTCCGTTTTCATGCCCGTAGTTGGGAAATGAATCAGGTTAGCAGCATTGCAGCACATGATTGTGTTGGTTCTAATATTCAGGTTGAAACGCTGCGCAACGAAGCACGTCGTGTTACACCTGTTGAAAACGAAGGCATTAATGAAACATGGATTTCTGACCGGGATCGTTTTAGTTACGAAGGTGTGAATAGTGCTGATCGCCTGCGTGCACCCATGGTAAAACAGGATGGTGAGTGGCAGGAAGTTGATTGGCAAACAGCGCTTGATACCGCTGTTTCTGGTTTAAAGGCTGTTTTGGAAAAACATGGGGCAGGTCACTTGGGGGCGCTGACCTCTGCCAGTGCAACGGTTGAAGAGATGTATCTGCTGCAGAAATTGGTACGTGGTTTGGGGGGGGCAAATATTGATCACCGTCTTGGCCAGCTTGATTTTTCAGATCAGGAAAACATGCCTTTATACCCGTCATTGGGTCAAAGCATTGAATCTATTGAAGATGTTGATGCAGCATTATTGATAGGCTCAAATATTCGTCACGATCAGCCTTTGCTAGCCAATCGTGTACGCAAGGCTGCATTGAATGGCGCCAATATCATGTGTGTTAATCCGGTTGATTATGAATTTATGTTCCCCATTGCTGAGAAGGTCGTTGCAGCGCCGGCGTTTATGGAGCAAGCACTGGCCGGAATTGCTAAGGCGCTGGGTGAAATGGGGGCCTCTTCGCCACAGGGGCTTAATGCACTTGTGGCGGATATTGAAATTACTGATGCTCAGCGTTCTATTGCTGAAAAACTCAAATCAGCAACCAACGCGATGGTGTTGTTGGGTAATTATGCGCAATCATCAGCGTCAGGATCGAGACTGCGTTCTTTGGGGCGGGCGATTGCTGAGATGAGTAGTGCCAATTGTGCCTATTTGACTGATGGTGCAAACAGTGCAGGCGGGCATCTTGCGGGAGCCTTGCCGCACCGTGCTGCCGCTGGTAAAGGTGCTACTTTTGGTCTCAATGCACAAAATATGCTAACTGAAAGGTTGGCCGGCTATGTCCTGCTAGGGATAGAAGCAGAAAGTGACATTGCCAATGCTGCTAGTGTCTTGGCGCCATTGAAGTCGGCTGATTTTGTTGTTTCGATGACCGCTTATAAAACGGCAACAATGCTTGAATATGCATCAGTGTTACTGCCAACGGCTCCATTTACCGAGACCTCGGGTACATTTGTAAATGTAGAGGGTAAATGGCAGAGTTTTCCAGGCAGTGTTAAACCACTGGCCGAAACGCGCCCCGCTTGGAAAGTACTGCGGGTAATGGGTAATTTGTTTAATCTTGATGGTTTCGAGCATGAGTCATCTGAAGAAGTGCGTAATGAATTGCAGTTGCTGGTTGATGGTGCAAGTGAGTTTAGGGCGACGCTATGTTTATCAGAATCATTAACCATTACCAGCGATACGCTTGTGCGTGTTGCTGATAGCTCAATCTATTCAAGTGATGCAACGGTGCGACGTGCCGAGTCGTTGCAAAAAACACCTCAAGCGCATGCTTCAGCGACGGCAAGAGTTAATACATCCACAGCGAATACATTGGGCTTGGTTGATGCAAGCAATGTTGAAGTAATGCAAGGGAATAGTCGCTGTGTAGTGGCATTAAAAATTGACGATCGAGCAGCTGATGGAACCGTCTGGTTGTCAGGTGGTACCCATGAAGTTGCCGGTTTTGGGTGTGACGGGGCAGAAACTGTCCTTAAGCCAGTATAGCGAGTGAAGCGAGATAGATAAGAATGATTGATGCTGCACTGACAATTTGGAATGCGATTCCCGAACTGCTGCAGATCGTAATCAAAATCGTTGCCGTGGTGGTACCGATTATGCTTTCGGTCGCCTATTTAACCTTGGCTGAGCGTAAGGTGATTGGCTATATTCAGGTGCGTATCGGCCCTAATCGTGTCGGTCCGCGAGGTCTGCTACAGCCCATTGCTGACGGCCTGAAACTGGCGATGAAAGAAATCATTATCCCAACCAATGCCAACCGTTTTCTTTTTGTACTGGGGCCAATTTTTACTTTAGCACCTGCACTTGTCGCCTGGGCAGTCATCCCTTTTGATGAAGGTGTCGCCATCGCCAATATTGATGCAGGTTTGCTCTATATTTTGGCCATGACTTCTGTGGGTGTTTACGGCGTTATCATTGCTGGCTGGGCATCAAATTCAAAATATGCCTTTCTAGGTGCATTACGTTCATCGGCCCAGGTGATTTCTTACGAGATTGCGATGGGGTTCGCTCTTGTGGTTGTATTAATGGCCGCGGGCAGCTTGAATTTGCAAGAAATTGTACTGGCACAGAAGGGCGAGCTGGGACTGCTTGATTGGTTTTGGCTGCCACTGTTACCCATGTTTGTTGTCTATTTTATTTCCGGTGTGGCAGAAACAAACAGAGCGCCATTTGATGTGGCTGAAGGTGAGTCAGAGATCGTTGCTGGTTTTCATGTTGAATACTCGGGTATGACTTTTGCCATATTTTTCCTGGCTGAATATGCCAATATGATTTTGATTTCAGTGCTAACGGCCATCATGTTTATGGGGGGGTGGCTGTCTCCATTCGCCGGGACTATGTTTGAGCCTGCGTTAGCATGGGTGCCTGGATTTTTTTGGTTATTAGCCAAAACGGCATTCTTATTGTTTTTATTTTTGTGGTTTCGGGCTACTTTTCCCCGTTACCGTTATGACCAGATTATGCGTCTGGGGTGGAAAGTTTTTATTCCGGTGACAATTGTCTGGATTTTAGTGGTCGGTTGTTTGGTACTCGGCAATGTGCCTCCGTGGTTTGATTAAGGAGGAACAGATATGAATGCGATGAATCATTACATTAAGAGTTTTTTGCTGTGGGAATTACTCAAAGGCTTGGCGTTGACGGGAAAGTATCTGTTTGCCAGAAAAATCACGGTTCAGTATCCAGAAGAAAAGACGCCGCAATCAGGCCGATTCCGTGGTCTACATGCATTGCGTCGCTATGAAAATGGTGAAGAGCGCTGTATCGGCTGCAAGTTGTGTGAGGCGACTTGCCCTGCGCTGGCAATCACAATCGAGTCTGATCAACGTGATGATGGCAGCCGCCGTACCACCCGCTATGATATCGATTTGTTTAAGTGCATATATTGCGGTTTTTGCGAAGAGGCCTGTCCGGTGGATGCCATTGTTGAAACCCGTGAATTTGAATATCACTTCGAAAAACGTGGTGAAAATATTATGACTAAGGATTTACTGCTGGGTGTTGGTGATCGACTGGAAAAACAGATTGCTTTTGACCGCAGTGAAGATGCGCCATACCGCTAATAAACAGGTGTTACTGACTACGCTATGGAAACTCTGATTTTTTACATATTTTCAGCCATTTTGATTGCTTCTGCATTGGCAGTGGTCACGGTGCGCAACCCCGTTCATGCCGTTTTGTTTCTGGTATTAACATTTTTTACTTGTGCCGCGATCTGGTTGATGATGGAAGCTGAATTTCTGGCCATTACCTTGGTGCTAGTTTACGTTGGTGCCGTAATGGTATTGTTTCTGTTTGTTGTGATGATGTTGGATATTAATATTTCAGTGTTGCGTGAAGGTTTTGTTAAAAATGCCTACGTCGGTATTCCTGTTGCATTGATTATTGTGTTCGAATTGATTGCTGTGGTGGGTGCTGATCGCTTTGGTCTTGAGCAGGTACCTGCACCGTTGGCGAAGGCTGCGGACTACAGCAATACCAAAGAACTGGGTCGCGTTCTTTATACTGAGTATGTCTATGCCTTTGAACTGGCAGCTGTGGTGTTGCTGGTGGCAATTATTGCTGCGATTACACTGACCATGCGTCGTCGCCCCGGTAGTAAATACCAGGATCCTTCAGCGCAGGTTAAAGTTCGTCGCAATGACCGTCTTCGTATTGTGAAGATGGCAGCTGAGAAAAAAAACAAGGCAAGCGAGTAAAACCTTAGGGTTTTAAAAGAGAGAAAAATGATAGCACTGTCTGATTTTCTAATTTTAGGGGCCATACTGTTTTGTATCAGTGTGGCAGGCATCTTTATTAACAGAAAGAATGTGATTGTTCTGTTGATGTCGATTGAATTGATGTTGCTGGCGGTCAATATGAATTTTATCGCCTTCTCTTATTTTATGAATGACCTGGCTGGCCAGGTGTTTGTATTCTTTATTCTGACTGTTGCAGCTGCAGAAGCAGCAATCGGTTTGGCGATTTTGGTGGTTTGGTTCCGTAATCGTCGTACGATTAATGTTGAAAAACTTGATACGTTGAAGGGCTAGGGTAGAACAATTATGGAAAACGTCTATCTTGGCATTGTTCTGGCTCCATTGATCGGCTCGATTGTTGCTGGCTTTTTTGGTAAGCAAGTGGGTCGCACTGGTGCCCACTGGGTCACGAATATAGGTGTTGCAATTTCTTTTGTTTTGTCGGTGGTGGTTTTTAATGACGTAATTTTTAATGGTGCGCCTACATACAACGCATCTTTATATACATGGCTTGTAAGCGATGGCATTCGTTTTGAAGTTGGCTTTCTAATCGATGAGTTGTCGGCCACTATGATGGTAGTAGTGACCTTTGTGTCGCTGATGGTTCACATCTATACCATTGGTTACATGCGTGATGACCCTGGTTATCAGCGTTTTTTCAGTTATATTTCGCTGTTTACGTTCTCAATGCTGATGCTGGTGATGTCCAATAATTTTATGCAGCTGTTTTTTGGTTGGGAAGCTGTGGGTCTTGTTTCATACCTCTTGATCGGTTTTTGGCATAAAAAAGAAACAGCCATATTTGCTAATATGAAGGCATTTCTGGTTAATCGTATTGGTGACTTTGGTTTTCTTCTCGGTATTGCTGCCGTGGCAATGTATTTTAACAGTCTTGATTATGCCGATGTATTTAAGGCCGCACCGTTGCTGGCAGATTTGAATATCCAGGTAATCCCTGGTATTGACTGGTCTCTGATGACGGTGATCTGTATTTTATTGTTTATTGGTGCCATGGGTAAATCTGCGCAGGTACCATTGCATGTTTGGTTGCCCGATTCCATGGAAGGTCCGACACCGATTTCTGCTTTGATTCATGCGGCAACAATGGTGACTGCTGGTATCTTTATGGTGGCCCGCATGTCACCACTGTTTGAATTGTCGACCACAGCTTTGAGTTTTATTCTTGTCATTGGTGCTATTACTGCGTTATTCATGGGGTTTCTGGGGCTTGTACAGAATGACATCAAACGTGTGATTGCTTATTCGACATTGTCACAGCTTGGTTATATGACCGTGGCACTCGGTGCTTCTGCTTATGCGGCCGGTATTTTTCACTTGATGACACATGCCTTTTTCAAAGCGCTGTTGTTCCTGGCGGCAGGCTCGGTCATTGCTGCCATGCATCATGAGCAAGATATTCGCAAGATGGGCGGTCTAAAGAAATACATGCCGATCACTTACTGGTGCATGTTAATTGGTTCACTGGCTTTGATTGGCACACCTGGATTTTCAGGCTTCTTCTCTAAAGATGCCATTATCGAAGCGGTGCATGCCTCTGAAATTACGGGGTCGACCTTTGCTTATGTCAGTGTGCTATTGGGTGTCTTTATTACGGCTTTGTATAGTTTTCGTATGTTCTTTCTGGTGTTTCATGGCAAGGAAAATATTGACCCAGAGACAAAAGAACATTTGCATGAATCACCTAAGGTTATAACAATACCGTT
>JAJRWO010000292.1 GCA_024276775.1 Gammaproteobacteria bacterium
GAACCAAAGCACAAAAAGCTGGGCACAGTAACAGCCGGACTGCCATTGTAGGTGTTGGCGATGGCTTTTTCCAGGTTACGATAGGTCTGCGGCACGGCATCAAACAGACAGTCCTGAAAATAACCAATACCGGTGCGAATTTCGTCCTCAACCCGTGGTTTGCAGACACGAACCTCGTCGGTCTTCCATAGGATTTGGATTTCAGCTTCAAGTTTATCGATCAGTTCGGCACGCTCTTGCTTGCTAAGACGAGTGTCGTCCAGCTTTTCGCTACAGATAAAAATGCGACGCAGCGCTTCTTTCAGCATACGGCGTTTAGCTTCGGTAGGGTGTGCCGTAATAACCGGATAATAGCGGATGCGGTCGAGAATCGTTTGCAGCTCTTCGCTGCTGATGTCCTGCTGTTTGAACTCGGTGAGTGTTTCGTTGAATGAACCCGGCCAGGCCGGGCCATCACTAAAACGGCACAGACGACGGCGCTGCTGATGTTGAAAGGCCTCTTCGGCAATATTCACCAGACTGAAATAAAGACTGAAGGCGCGCACGACCTGGGTCAGGGTTTGCGGATCAAGTCTCTTGATCAGCAGGTTAAGTTGCTGACGTTTTTTCAGGTCATCGATGGAACGCAAGCTGATGTAACCTTTGCGCAGGGTTTCAACAGCGGCAAAGACTTGGTCACCGGCTTGTGCGCGGAGAATATTACCCAGAAGATTGCCGAACAGTTTGACCCGTGAACGAAGTTTTTTATCCATAATATTCTTTCAAAAACAACTCGTTATTGCGGAGTTTGGTGGTTTCGCCAGATGCTCTTAACATAAAAAATGTGGCCATTATACACCGCCACAGATAATTTATCTGTTTCACCGTCACAATATGCTTGCCCATTACTTCGCAGGCTATCGGCCAAATAAATCCCATCCATTCGTGCGCTATCGCTGTGCAAACCTGCACGTTGAGTTTTCCCGCCCCAGCAAGTGTGCGTGTAACGGCCACACAGGCTCTTTTGTGCGTTCCACGAAATAACCGTCACCTTTTTTGGCCGCTTCAAGATGTTCCTGAAAAACAATCTTTGGACGACAACCCAACTGTCATCTAAAAATCAAGCATAAACACCATTCAACATACTTTATATTTGTAACACCCAACACGCTAGAAAAACACGAAAAACATCCAGTAAACTTCGCGTTAAAAAAGGCTCGGCTGGACTTAACGAAATTAGCAAGCATATTTAGAGGGCAATGAAACATCTTTTGATCGATGAAAAACCCAGGATCATTCGCAATACCCAGGAGCCACACGAAAAATTTCATCCAGCGTCGTCTGCCCCGCAGCGACTTTTTGAAGCCCACTAATACGCAAGGCCCGCATCTCTTCCTGCTGAGCTTGTTGGCGGATCGCCGCGATATCACAATCGTTTGAGCTGATCAAACGCTTAATCCTGGCTGATATCAACAGCATTTCATATATACCAACTCGGCCGTTGTAGCCCGTTTGACGGCATTCCAGGCAGCCAACGGGGCCAAAGACTTTTTCTGGCACAGCCGCCTTCCAGGGCCGGCTGAGGCTATTCCACATTTCAACATCCGGCGTTACCACCTGTTTGCAGTGCGGGCAAAGGGTTCTCACCAACCGTTGCGCCACCACCCCTAGCAAGGTGGCGCTGATCATGTAATGCGGCACCCCCAGACCCAATAGGCGGGTCACTGCCGAAACCGCATCGTTGGTATGCAGGGTGGAAAGCACTAGATGGCCCGTCAAGGCGGCTTGAATCGCCATCTCGGCAGTTTCAAGATCACGTATCTCGCCCACCATAATGATGTCCGGATCCTGCCTCAGCAACGCCCGCACACCATTGGCAAAATTCAAATCAATATTGCTCTGCACCTGCATCTGATTAAAATCAGACACCACCATCTCTATCGGGTCTTCAATCGTGCAAACATTCAGCTCTGGTTTGGCTAGATGCTTAAGGGTTGAATACAAAGTCGTGGTCTTGCCCGAACCGGTTGGCCCTGTCACCAGGATAATGCCGCTGGGCTGCCTAATCACCTCTTTCCACAATTTTTCTTCACGGCCATTAAAGCCAAGATCGGTAAAATTTTTCACCAGCACATCCGGATCGAAGATGCGCATCACCATTTTTTCACCAAACGCCGTCGGCATGGTGGCCAAACGCAACTCCACCTCACCACCATCGGGAGACTTGGTTTTAAGGCGACCATCCAATGGCCGGCGCTTTTCTGCCAGGTCCATGCGTGCAAGAATTTTAAGCCGACTCAAGACAGCAGCCATCACCGGACTGGGTAACTGATAGACCGTATGCAGCATGCCGTCGATACGAAAACGAACACTGCCTTTTTCATGCCGCGGCTCCAGATGAATATCACTGGCACGCTGGTCAAAGGCATATTGCAACAACCAGTCAACAATTCGCACCACATGTTGATCATTGGCATCCAGGTTGCCCGCCTTGCCCAGCTCCAGCATCTGCTGGCTATTAATAACCTGCGGCGCATGAACATCGCCATCGGCACTGGCACCCAATACCGAGTGGGAAACCGTATAAAACTCCACTAGATAACTGTTGATATCCGCGGGGCTAGTCATCACCAGCCGCACCTCTTTACGCAAGATGTAAGACAGCTCATTCAACCAGTCGGTAATATAAGGCTGGGCCGTTGCCACCACTACATAATCAGCCGCAAGTTCGACCGGCAACAGCTTATGCCGCTCAGCATAGGCATAAGAAAAGGCCGTGGTCACCAAAGCCACATCAATTTTGAGCGGATCAACACGCAAATAAGGCACCCCAACCTTACCTGCCATCCACTCACTGAGAAAGTGCCCAGCCAAATGCCGGTGTGGCGCTTGGGCAGACTTGATATTCTGCTCGGCAATCGCCACCAGCGGGTGTTTGTCACCGGCATCACGAAAGCGCGCCTGAACCAGAAGGTTTTCATGAGCCTCCTTTTCAAGCATGCCATCTTCAAACAACAGATCAGCAACTTCCTTCAAACCCAGCTTATGCGGATTATTGTGCGGTTTTTGATTATTTAGATCAGTCACAAAGCGACCTCATGGCCAACGGCTCAAACCAGACGGAATTATTAAAGTACAAGTATCTGATAACAATTATTTTAACATTGTATTGTCTATTTCTTGGCCTTCTACGCTGCTGCTACGATTGCATCGCTCGCTATGCTCATCTTCGCTGCGCCTTGAAAGCCAAAAAATATCCTGCAAAAATTTTATTAAAATAATTGTGATCACCTACTTATTGCGGCCCAAGCAGCCAACACATTAATTATTTCACCGCGACACAATAAAAACTCAACTCACCGGCACAATTAGAACAATACAAATCACCACTTGCAGCCGCATCTGCTAGCGTGGTGTATTAAACTGTTTGTAGAGATGTAAGTGTTTTTCTTGCGCGACCTACTTTTACTAAAATATCATTCGCTGACTTTGTCCAGACAAACGGCTTTTTGTTTTTATTGTGTATTTCTGTAACTACTCACCCCCTTTGATGGAATTCAATTCACCCGATAGCGCCATCTGAATCGCAATCAGCGGGTTATAGCCTTTATTTGCCATTGTCTGAAGATAGCTTGATATTCGACAATAGGC
>JAJRWO010000293.1 GCA_024276775.1 Gammaproteobacteria bacterium
GCCGAATTGTCACATCAGACCAACTCTCTGCCAGAAATTTGTGGTCGCGTTTGTCCGCAAGACCGTCTCTGTGAAGGCGCTTGCACATTGGGTGAAGGCGGCTTTGGTGCGGTCACTATTGGTTCGATAGAGAAATATATCTCTGACACTGCCTTTGATATGGGTTGGCGCCCAGATCTGTCACACGTTAAAGACACGGGTAAAAAAGTTGCCATCATCGGTGCTGGCCCGGCGGGTTTGGGCTGTGCCGACATCCTGATTCGCAATGGTGTAAAGCCAGTTGTTTTTGACCGCAACCCGGAAATTGGGGGGTTACTGACCTTTGGTATTCCAGAATTTAAACTGGAAAAAGAAGTGGTCAAAAAGCGTCGTACCATTTTGGAAGGGATGGGGGTTGAGTTTGTCCTTAATACCGATATCGGTAAGGATGTATATTTTCAGACGCTGATTGATGAATACGATGCTGTTTTCCTTGGTATGGGTACCTATACTTACATGAAGGGTGGCTTTCCGGGTGAAGATCTGCCGGGTGTTTATGAAGCATTGCCATTCCTGGTTTCCAATGTCAATCACTGTCTTGGTTATGAGCAGGATGAAAAGGGTTTCATCAACATGGCAGGTAAAAAGGTTATCGTGCTAGGGGGCGGTGACACAGCCATGGACTGTAACCGCACGTCGATTCGTCAAGGTGCCGAGTCTGTGATGTGCGCCTATCGTCGTGACGAAGAAAACATGCCCGGTTCCAAGCGCGAAGTGATTAATGCCAAGGAAGAAGGGGTGCAGTTCTTGTTTAATCGTCAGCCCGTCAAGATTGTCGGTGATGGCAAGGTTGAAGGTATTCAACTACTCACGACTCAAATGGGTGAGCCGGATGAGCGTGGCCGTCGCCGTCCTGAGCCGGTGCCCGGTTCAGAAGAAATCATCCCTTGTGACCATGTTCTGGTGGCCTTTGGTTTTCAGCCCAGCCCGGCACCGTGGTTTGCTGATTACGGGATTGATGTGGATAAGGGGGGGCGTGTTAAAGCCCCCGAAAATAGTGAATTCAAATTCCAGACCAGCAATCCGAAAATTTTTGCCGGTGGTGATATGGTGCGTGGCTCAGACTTGGTGGTCACGGCTGTTTTCGAAGGCCGTAATGCTGCCGAAGGTATTCTGAGTTATCTGGACGTATAAAAAAGCGATTTTCACGAAGGGCACGAAGTGTTTTTGGTGCTTCTAAAAATGATTGATATTGGGGGAAAGCCACAAAGACTGATGCGGAATAAAGTGGGCATTTGAATTGTTGAATCCTTCGTCTTCTTCGTGGCAAAAAAATATGAGTGAATTAAAAAACGATACTTTTCTGCGTGCTTTGTTAAAAGAGCCCGTTGAATACACGCCCGTGTGGATGATGCGCCAGGCTGGTCGTTACCTGCCTGAGTACAAGGCCACTCGTGCCCAGGCGGGCAGTTTCATGGACTTGTGCAAAAATGCCGACCTGGCCTGTGAAGTCACCATCCAGCCGTTAGAACGTTATCCACTTGATGCGGCAATTCTATTCTCGGACATTCTCACCATTCCTGATGCCATGGGCCTGGGCTTGCGTTTTGAAGCCGGTGAAGGGCCGGTGTTTGATCACCCGGTTCGCAGCGAAGCTGATGTCAATAAACTGTTTGTGCCAGACCCAGAAGGTGAACTGCAATACGTTATGAATGCCGTACGTACCATCCGCAAAGCGTTGGATGGCCGTGTACCCTTGATTGGTTTTTCCGGCAGCCCCTGGACGCTGGCTGTCTATATGGTTGAAGGCAGCGGCACTAAAGATTACGCCAAGGTAAAAGGCATGATGTTTGATCGCCCTGACCTGATGCACAAACTGCTCGACACTACCGCCCAGTCGGTGACTTCATATTTGAATGCCCAGATCGAAGCCGGTGCACAAGCAGTACAAATTTTTGATACCTGGGGCGGGGTGCTGACGCCGCGCGACTACAAAGAATTTTCACTGCGCTACATGAAGCAGATCGTTGATGGTTTGATTCGTGAAAAGGATGGTCGCAAAGTGCCTGTCATTCTGTTTACCAAGGGTGGTGGTCAGTGGCTTGAAGCCATGGCCGATACCGGCTGTGATGCACTGGGTCTGGACTGGACGATAGATATTGATAAAGCCCGCGCCCGTGTTGGCGATAAGGTTGCCCTGCAAGGCAATCTGGATCCATCAACATTGTATGCCTCACCTGAGCGTATCCGTGAAGAAGTGGCGACAATTCTTAAAGCCTACGGCACAGGCACGGGGCATGTTTTTAATTTGGGACATGGTATTCATCAACACGTTGATCCAGCGCATGCCGGAGCCTTTATTGGCGCAGTGCGCGAGCTGAGCGCCAAGTACCATTCCTAACGAAAACCATTTATGACTCCTCTTTCAAAGAGGGGGCTAAGGGTGGTGATTAAATAACACCCCCCGGCTCTTGGAGGAGGGGGAGTCTTAAAGGGGTAAATGAATATGATGCCAGAAAAGTTTAACAAGCTGCGTGAGATGGAGCCGTTCACCGATGAACTGTTCAATCGCATTTTTGCCTTTCAGGAAAAATCCCATTCGGCCTGGGACTCTGGAAAAGCCTTTGCTGAACGCATCAAGGGCATTCCACTGCATAATTTAATTTTCAGTAATCCAGACCGCGACCCGGAAACCAGCGGGCCGACAATCGCCCACTACTATCCACTGCGTGAAGAAAATAAAGCACTGGTCTATTACGCCAAACATGTGGCTAGTCACCCAAACATTCTTGATATTCATGGCCGTAATGGTTTTGTCGGTAGCTTGTTGGCCCGCGAAGGTGTCAAGGTCATAGGTCTGCGCGATCCGGCTGAAAAGCCAAATCAGATTGCTGATTTTTATGACCCTGAATGCTATGAATTGCGTCAAGGCAAACTGAACGATATTGATTTTCCAGTGGACGTTGCCTTCTCCGCCTGGATGCCCACGGGACAAAACTTTACCCCTGACATTATCAAGCTGAAACCAAAGATGATTATCTTCATCTACACCGAACACATCAATGAACATAGCACGCTGTGGCAAACAGGCTGTGAAGAGGCTTTTAATAACCTGCCCGGTCACTATCGTGTCATTGATGAGTGGTCAATTGCCCGCCCGGAAAATATGTTGCAAGAAGCTTGGCCTGATTTGAGTGCCAACATTGAAGAAACCCGCCATGTGCGTATCTTTGTTGATGAATCAGTGGCAGAGATTCCACAATACGCGCCAGAAGAAATGGCCAACCCTTATGACTGGGAAGAAGACCTCGAATTGGCCCTGCTGGCCATCGAAGCCAAGGATCATTTACGTTCGCGTGGAATTGAGGTTTAAATTTCACCAAAAAGCCAGTTTCAGCTAGCCAACAACATACAATCAAGAGTATATTAGCTGGGTCGAAGTAAGCAGACAGACAAATATAAAATCACGCCGTCTGCTAGTAGTACCTCTGAAAAACCTCTGGGGAGAGGGGGGGGAAAGGGAAATAGATCAAAAGCCGTTTCGTGCTTTGATTCTATAGATGATCTGGGCCTCTGCGGCCCTGGTCATTTTACAGCGGCACCCTGAAGCCGAAATGAGAATGCTGGCGACGATGAACAAACCCTACATGATCTGTTTCGCTCAGATAAACAGGCGAGATGTTGCCGCGTGAGTTGCACTGATTGCTAGCGGACTTCAGCTAATAGTCGTTTAAGCATCGTCTCAGCCTGGCTGAGATAACCGCCGCCAAATAAATTCAAATGATTAAGCACATGGTAAAGGTTATAGAGTGTTTTACGGCTTTGATAACCGTTATCGAGGGGCAAGGCCGCTTGATAAGCTTGATAAAAATGGCTGTTAAAACCGCCAAATAATTCGGTCATGGCAATATCCGTTTCACGGTCGCCAAAATAAACCGCAGGATCAAAGATGACCGGACAGCCACTAACATCAAACGCATAGTTGCCCGACCACAGATCGCCATGTAACAGTGATGCCTGTGGCGAATAGCCCGCAAAGAAATAATCCAGATCAGAAAGCAACTGTTCGCCATATTCTTGTAGTTGGCCAGCATAGCCATTATCTGCCGCCAGTCGTAATTGAAATGCTAGTCGCTGGGTGCGCCAGAACTCAACCCAGTTGCTGGCGCGTTCGTTATACTGTGGTGTTGAACCGATAGTATTGTCGCGCTGCCAACCAAAATGATCACTGTAATGTTGATGCATCTGCGCCAAATCAAAACCCAGTTGCTGCTGGCTGCACGTATTGCCATGAGCAAACGTCAGATGCTCCAGTACCAGGTAAGATTGCTGGCCAGAAATGCCAACACAAATAACCTCTGGCACGTGAATGGAACGGCTGCGACGAATCTCATTCAGTCCCTCTGCTTCGGCACTAAACATCTCATTTAGATGGGCATTATTGAGCTTGAGGAAATAAGTATCATGGCCATCGCTAATGGTATAAGTACTGTTGATACAACCACCGCCACTGGCCCGCTGGTTTTTACACGTAAATGCCTTGCCGGTAGCGGCGCTGATGTTGTTGCATATTTCACGTAAGGCAGACATAGCAATAGAGACGCGAATAAAAAGACAATTTTAACTCACTTACAGGCAGACACCCAATTAAACAGGCATCAATAAACAGAGGATAAATCAGCCAACAGTCAGTGTCAGATGTGATAATTTATGCACATGAAAGAAATCATCAATAGCTTTTGGCAGATCTGCCTTTTAAAGTGGGCACCGCAGGCGTTACCTGTCTCCAGTTTTTTGCTGCTGCTAAGTGTATTTGTCTACGGTTTTGCTGGGCTTTTAATTGGATTAATGAGTATGTCACCAGGCCAGGCGCTTATATTCAGCGTACTTGATATCGCCCTGATGGGTTCAATGACCCAGTTATTACTGTGGATAACAGATATGCGGCCACGCTTTCAACAAGCCTTTACTGCCTTGATGGGCACAGGTGCAATCCTCAGTTTTTTGGCACTGCCCGTTCTTTTTTTACAAATACAGATTGGCGAACAGCCAGCCTTTATTCCCTCACTAATCATTATATGCATGGTGATATGGAGTCTTACCGTTGTCGGTCATGTTTTGCGTCACACCATTTCAGCGCCTTTTTTTGTTGGTGTACTACTCGCAGTGACCTACATGTATGTATCCATAAGCATCATGCGTTCTTTGTTTGCAACAGCGAGTTAGACCCCGTATGCATATACACATCCTCGGCATTTGTGGCACCTTCATGGGCGGCATCGCCATACTGGCAAGACAAATGGGCCACACCGTGACCGGCTCAGACGCCAATGTCTATCCCCCCATGAGCACCCAGCTGGAAGAGCAGGGCATCACCCTGCACGAAGGCTTTGACCCCGCACCACTAGACCCGGAACCAGACCTGGTGGTGATAGGTAATGCCATGTCA
>JAJRWO010000294.1 GCA_024276775.1 Gammaproteobacteria bacterium
GGCTCAAGCTCTGCCGTTGGCGGCGCTGGCGGTGGTAGCGGTGGCAATGGTCTGGATCCTCTCAACCGAGACCCAGGCATTAGCACGGCCAATGCACAGGCCACCCCCAAGCGAGTCCTGATCAGACAAATCGTCTCTGATGGCGAGATAAAAATGGAGTACTTGAAAGACCGCTATGACCGCAAAGCACTCATTACCCAATCCATCAGCAGCTCAGAAATAAATACTAACTTTTCCATTGACATGCGTAACAGTCGTTACGATGACGCCACCACAGTCGGCATTATAACTAACACGCTAAACCTCAGTGGTACGGCTGAGGGTGCTTTTAATATGGCCAATGACACTCAATTCAGCAATGTCACAGGGGGACTCTATACCTACACCGATGGTCCAGGTTATGGCGGTTCAAACGGCAGTTATGATTATATTGATGGTGATTACGACAATGCGAATCAAAACTGGGAAAATTACTTTGACATCAATCAAGACAACCCGTGGTCATACGATATAAACCGGCCAACTGAATAAAGTAATTCAAGCCGGCCTCATTCAATCATGGCAAACAGGACGCTTTGTATATGTTGCCATGTGTGGGATAATTTTTGCGGGCTTGGTTCATTGGAGTTTCAGTCTACGCTAGGTACCTGTCCAAGAACAGGCGCTTGGTGATTCTCTTTAATTTAAAATCACAAACTTATTTTATCAAAATGGCAATCAGGCTCTTTCTTTGATTTTAGCCATTAAACGCTAATAAACCCTCTCCTTTATAGTATTTTTCAAGACGCTCAATATAAACAAATAACAACGCCACGGGAGTAACAACATGAATTTTGAGAAGGTCGTTTTCGGATTTTTTATCGTCCTTGCCCTGACCCTGAACTTTGGCTTTTCATCGGCGAGATAGACAATCCGGAACACCATCACGTTTACGAGCTGTTTGCTGCCCTCGTTGCCAGCCTGATAGCCACCGTTCTCAAGCTGGGTGAACGGACTCAGATGGGCGCTGTGCTCCTTGCCACCAGTTTGGTGGCTGACTTGCAATTGATCGCAGCAGCTATCTTGTGGGGGGTTGCCCTCTATGTGACTGAAACAGGCCTTAGCTCTGGCGTTATGAGTTCGATCGTTTCATTATCCGGCGGTGCGCTGCTAGCCAATATCATCTCGGTGGTATTACTGATCATCGAAATTTTTACCCTGCGTCGCTAATGCTAATCCGCTCGCAAAAATCTGCGCACAAGGTATTTGCGTTGATATTGCGGCGCATGCGTGCGCCATTAATTCTCCTGATATCAGCTTACGCCATCTCCATCTTCGGTCTGGTACTGATCCCTGGTGTGGATGATCAGGGCGATCCCTGGCAGATGAGCTTCTTCCACGCCTTTTATTTTGTCAGTTACATGGCCACCACGATCGGCTTTGGTGAAATTCCATACGAATTCACCGATGCCCAACGGCTCTGGACCGTCATATCATTGTATCTAACCGTCATTTCCTGGCTCTATGCCATTGGTAAAATTTTGGGATTGATACAAGACCCAGCCCTACAACGGGCCGTGACCGAAAATCGTTTTTACAGCAGTGTTCACCGGATTCGCGAACCTTTCTATCTGGTCTGTGGTTATGGTGACACAGGTAGTTTGGTAACCAAGGCACTGACCCGACGCGGTCTGCGCGCAGTCGTCATCGACATCAGTCAAGACAGAATCAATGAATTACTACTCACCGAGCTGGATGTTTATGTTCCAGGCCTGTGTGCCGATGCCGGTGACCCGAACACGCTCAAGGCAGCCGGGCTTAAGTCACCCTTTTGCGTTGGCATTCTGGCACTCACCGATGACGATCACACTAATCTTGAAACCGCCATCACCGGCAAGTTGCTCAACCCATCGCTGCGCGTCATCTGCCGCGCCGAAACGAAATCAACGCATGACAATATGGCCTCATTTGGCACCGACCATATCATCAACCCATTCGAGTCCTTTGCTGAGCAAATGGCTATTGCTTTTCACTCACCCGAACTGCACACGCTGTTTGAATGGCTCACCCAATTACCACGCACACCTCTGCAATACCGTGAGCCACCACCACAAGGGAAATGGATTTTATGTGGTTATGGCCGTTTCGGCCATTCGATGCAAAAATATCTCAGTCGCCAAGGCGTATCGACCACTATCATAGAGGCCGACCCAGTAAAAACTGGCTGTATTGATAAATGTATTGAAGGCAAGGGCACCGAGGCCATCACCTTGTTGGCCGCTGGCGCAAAGAGCGCTACGGGAATAGTGGCCGGCACCAATGACGATGCTGATAACCTTTCCATACTCATGACTGCCAAGCAACTCAACCCAAACATCTACACAGTGGCGCGGCAAAACAAGCGAGGCAACGATCTTATTTTCGAGGCCATCAAAAGTAAGCATGTCATGCAGCATAGTGAAGTCGTAACACTCAAAGTACTAACACTGGTTACCATCCCACTGCTGCATGAGTTTTTAAAACAGATCAGACAACAAGGCAATGAACCCGCTAAACAATTATTGCCCAAAATTCGGCAGATTTCCAACAACGTTGTGCCTGACATCTGGACATTGAATATTAGCGACAAAGCCGCTCTGGCAGTTAACGATGCCATTGGAAATGGGCACCGAATTCTACTTGACCACCTCAATAGCGATCCCCGTGACCGTCATAAACAACTACATTGCCTGCCGCTGTTACTGAAGCGTGACAATAAAACAGTCCTGCTGCCTGATATCAACACAGCCATCAAGAAAGACGATCAAATTCTTTTCTGCGGTCGCCACGGCATGGCCGAGCTAATGGACTGGACATTACAAAATCACAATGTACTTAATTATGTAGAAACGGGCGAAGCACGCCCGGATGGTTACATCTGGCGTTGGTTTGCCCGCCGACAAGTCAGGCGCGCAGCCCGGAGAACCATCGGCTGACCTCCCAGACTAATGCCAGCCAGACGCCCTGTTTCGCCTTAA
>JAJRWO010000030.1 GCA_024276775.1 Gammaproteobacteria bacterium
CTTTGAGTCACCGCCAAACTTCTTTGCCTGTGTCACGGTCAATGCCGCTGTCAGTGTCGTTTTACCATGGTCAACATGACCAATTGTGCCCACGTTTACGTGTGGCTTTGTACGTTCAAACTTTTCTTTGGACATTGATGTACCCTCTTAAAAAGACAGATCCAATAAACATTTTCACAACAAAATCTGGAGCCCATGCCCGGATTTGAACCGGGGACCTCTTCCTTACCAAGGAAGTGCTCTACCCCTGAGCTACATGGGCGATATCTCTTTAAACTGCGACATACCTTCTCTTTAAAGAGTGCCGCCCAACTCAATTAACTACCAATATTGGAGCGGGTGATGGGAATCGAACCCACGTGTTCAGCTTGGAAGGCTGACGTTCTACCATTGAACTACACCCGCCTAAACCTACTTTGGCCAGTACTCACTATTCATCCGCCGCAATAAATTTTGGTGGAGGGGGGAGGATTCGAACCTCCGAAGGCTGAGCCGTCAGATTTACAGTCTGATCCCTTTGGCCACTCGGGAACCCCTCCAAAAACAAGCCGGCTATTCTGGATCAGTGACCGCCCCATGTCAACATAATTTCATAGATAAATAGCTGGCTTTCAATCCAACAATCAGCTTAAACCACAAAACCTGTGTTTACCCCTAAGTTTTCATGCTGTTATGATAGTCAACAATACATACCAAATCAGGTAAAACAGTTATGAACAACATCCTCGTTACCGGTGGTGCCGGCTATATTGGCAGCCACGTAGTTCAGCAACTACGCCGAAACAACCGAAACGTCGTCATTCTTGACAATCTTTCAACGGGTTTCAAACAAGCAACCCTGGACAGTGAACTGATTATCGGCGATACAGGCAATAGAGAACTCGTCAATCAAACACTGAAAAATCACAATATCACTGCTGTGATGCACTTTGCAGCCCACACCATCGTCCCTGAATCTGTTACCAACCCGCTCAAATACTACGGCAACAACACATGCGCTACCCGCAACTTACTCGCGTGCTGCGCTGAAAACGGCGTCAAACACATCATTTTCTCATCCACCGCCGCTGTTTATGGCATCCCAGATAACGGCCTAGCATCAGAAGACTCACTGCTTAAGCCAATCAACCCTTATGGCACTTCAAAGCTCATGAGCGAGTGGATGCTGCGAGACCTCTCCGCCGCCACTAATCTCAGCCATGTCGTGCTGCGCTACTTCAACGTCGCCGGCTCCGACCCACAGGGACGCATCGGCCAGTCCACTCGCAAAGCAACCCTGTTAACCAAAGTTGCCTGCGAAGCGGCATTAGGCATTCGTGATCATGTGGCTATTTTCGGTACCGACTACCCCACCCTGGATGGCACCGGTGTACGCGACTACATTCATGTGGAAGACTTGGCCAATGCCCACTTGATGGCATTGAACTATCTTGAACAAGGTGGCAAATCCAATACTTTCAATTGCGGCTATGGCCACGGCTACAGTGTCCGCGAAGTGCTGGACATGGTTGCCAAACTCAACGGCAAGCCACTTAATATCAAAGAGCTGCCGCGCCGTGCCGGCGATCCACCACAACTGATTGCGGACGCCAGTCGCATCCGCAGCGGTCTCAACTGGCAACCGCAATATGACAACCTCGAACAAATCATACAAACCTCGCTCAACTGGGAGCACAAACTACTGCAACACAATTTTCGCGATTAGTATGGACACACCGGCCTCTGTTCAACACGACTAAACCCAGTTCAGCAACCATAAAAAATCAGGACGTTATTGTGAAAAATTGGATCGCCACATTGATCGCAACACTGCTAATTTCAGGCAATGCAATTGCCCAGCAAACCTATTACGTCAATGACGAACTCACCATTACCATGCGCAGTGGCGAAAGCACTAAACACAAAATCATCCGCAGCCTCAAAAGTGGCACCCAGCTGAATGTCATAAAAAACAACAAAGACAGCGGCTTCTCCTTCGTTCGCACCCAGCGCGGTACCGAAGGCTGGGTCTTAACCCGCTTTCTAACCACTCAACCTTCAGCCAGACAACGCCTTGAAGCAGCCAACAAGACAATAAAAAAACTCGATACGGAACTATCCGAACTTCGAAGCGAAGCAAAAAAGAGCAATACCGAACGCAATTCACTCAACAAAACCAGCATCAGCCTGGAGAAAGAAAACAAAAACATAAGCAAAGAACTGAGTCAAATTAGAGAAATATCACGTAATGCCATCACTCTCAATGAAGATAATAAAAACCTACGTGAAAAACTGATTCGCCTAGAAACTGACCTACAAACCATAGAGCAGCACAATTCAATACTGAAAGATCGCAGCTCCCGCGACTGGTTCATCACCGGCACTTTTGTCACCATTATTGGCATTCTGATTGGACTGCTGGTGCCGAGAATTAGAGTTAAGCCCAAATCAAAATGGAATGAACTGTAACCTAATGCATCAGTCAGGGCGGAGTATTTTTCCTCCCCAATTGTGCAGCGCCAAGCCAAGAAGAATAAACACTGCTCCGATGATGATTTCCGAATTCAATGGCTCGTGATTTAAACCGTAGCCTAAACCCAGAGCCAACACGGGTGTCACCAATGTCAGTAAAGCAATAGCGTTGGCTGAGACATGTTTAAGGGCATAATAAAAAGCAATAAAACCCACCACCGACCCCATTATTCCGAGGTAAACTATCGAGCTAATGGTTTTCTCTGACATCGCCCCTGGTAATTCACCATCAAACACCCACCAGGTGCAAAGATAAAGCGGCACCGCGACTGACAGCCCACCGGCTGTCACAGACAGCGCTGATACCTCAGCGCCAATACGCTTAATCCAAACCATACTCAATGAATGAATCGCTGCTGAGGCAAATACCGCCACAACTCCGGCCACGGCCATGATACCAATGCCATCTTGCGGATTAAACACAATCATCAACCCGGCAAAACCAAGTAAGGCAGCCAACAGCTTTGCTGGCTGACGCAACGAGTCACCCAGCACCATAGCACTGATAAAAAAAGTCAACATCGGCAACATTCCATAGACCACCGCCACTAGACCAGAACTGACGTATTGCGCCCCCCAATAGACGCTCATCATGGCAAAATACAGGCCCAGACCAGAAGCTAGATAGGTATGGTATGCCTTTTTATGCCATTTAAATGGCTGACGTAATAATACAAGCAGTGCCAGACAGATCACCACACCCAGCAGCATACGGGCGCTGAGGGCAAACAAAAAACCAACCTCTTCGCTGCTCCATTTAATTGCCAGGGGCGTGGTTGACCAGATTAAAACGATCCCCATTAATGAGGCAGGCACTGACATTTTATTTCTCCTTGGTTTTTGTTGTGGCAATAAAAAAGGCCGCAGATTTTTTAATTTCTGCGGCCTTTTTGAAAGTTATTTTTTAGAAAAAACTAATTCAATTCTCTCCAGAACGCGCAGACACAACCGCATGTGGTCGTAGCCACACACAGGCTCGTGTCATCACGTTTTGTTTAGCGTTCATCATGACTCCAACTGTGCGGCCTTAACCTGGCGTAGGTCAAGCATTAATTTCAAAACACTCATTTGACTACACCATGTTTGATTCTGGGCCAATCGGTTTTCAGATCAAATGATGGGCTGTGCTTCTGAACATGACATTGAGCACAGATTTGTTCTGGCTGCCAGTCACTATTTTTGGTTGACACCAACCCTGCTGACTCAACATGTTGCCGGCCTGCTCCATGACAGGATTCGCACTGCACATTCATCAAGTGCGGCGTCGCATCGAAATCAATAAAGCCTCCCGACGCTTCAAAACCAACGGTGTGGCACATAATACAGGCAGGATCAAAAGCCTTATTGACCTGTTCCAGCTTGGCAAAGGCATTGCTGTGCAAGGTCTCAGCCCAAACCTTATACTCTTCCTGGTGACAGCTCTTGCATGCCTCTTCACCTACGTATGGGCTTTCGCCAGTCTCAAGTAACTTGCGCAGCTTTACCCGTTCTAGATAAGCCTGCTTGACCTTGCTGTTGTACGCTTCGTACCAGTCCAACAGCGCCGGGTCGCTCTCTACCGTGCTGGGCATGGAAATCACTTCATGTTCATAGCCAGCAATACGGCCATCATCTGCCAGCGTTAATGACAACTGCCCCAGGCGCATCCCCCGCGAACCGGGTTGCAAAACCAAGGTATTACCCATTTTCTGCGGCTCGCTAAACATCTCATAGGCAGCACGAATAAAAAGGATATCGACATATTTCAGCGGCAGGACCTTGGCCTGTTCCAGCGTTAAGGTCGCGGCTAAAACAGTCAGCCCATTTTTCTGCGCCCGCTGTAAATATTGAGTCAAACCAGCCATGTCATTCACAGCCTGTTCATTGGTTTGGGCCTGCATCGCCATCTGTGGTGAACTGGCGGGATCAAGCCACGAAAAAAACGTCAGCGTTTGTGTGCCACGAGTGATAACGCGATGATCAGAAAAATCGCCGCTGCCTTTATTCGTACTCACCCAGTTGAGTTTATTTTCAAGCACAAATTCATCGCCGTAGGCCAAATCACTCCATTGCATCCCCAGCGCATCAAACGTCAGCGCTGAGTAAGCCTTGAGAATGTATTCTGCCGTCAGTTTATCTTGTGGCACCATACTGACAATCAAACCACCGGATGACAATGCGATCAGATCTGGCTTTTCCTGGCGCAGCTTTTTAAGTGTGCTTGATTGACGCAGAATCCCCCCCAGGTCGCCCTCCACGCTGCAACCACAGGGCTCAAGCTCACCATCAATATTGCCGGAATATACAATTTCCACGCGACTGTCTTGCGCCCAGGCAAGCTGAGGCAACAAAATAAACAGGACTAAATTTAGTTTTAATTTTTTTCTAAGTCTCATGCGATACAGCCTCCTCGGCCTTGGCTTGATCCCAAAGGTTATTTATCTCATTCAGAGACATTTCAGCTAGCAATTGGTTCTGTTGTCCATATCATTTTGATCAACCGTATCAGCAACCTCATACACTTCTTCCAAGGTATAATTTAAAGGTTTGCTGTTTATCCCACGGACAGCCATTTTCAGGATCACGCAGGTGCACCATGACCTCAAGCAGTTCAGATATTTCAGACATTTTTTACCCGAATTTTAGCATTTGTCGATGGCAACAAATTTATTATCATGATCAAATTCAATCACGAATTCACCACAAATACCATCCTGAGTCACAAAAGGACGAAGCAAATTGGCGGGAAACCTTATCGTCCGACCATCCCTGGCAACAGCAACAACATCTTGCACTGCACCGCTATAATATTCCAGATATTGATGAGCTGAAATTTGCAAAACAAAATAAACCTTTCGATTAGACATAGTGGGCCACCATTGTACGTCAGCTAATTTTTTACCTGAATCCTGCAAGTGATC
>JAJRWO010000295.1 GCA_024276775.1 Gammaproteobacteria bacterium
ATTATGAACTTTGTTTTACCTTACCGGCGGATAAACAGGTGGCGTTTGAGCAAGCAATACAAGGCATTGGATGCCCCTGCACTTGCATTGGGCGTATTGAGACAGCGCCGGGTTTGAGCCTGTTGTTAGAGGGTAACAGCATCGATAGCGAAAATTTAAAAGGGTATCTGCATTTTGACTAAACGAATTCCAGGCCTGAATCTGGTCAACCCCATACATTTTCTAGCCTTTGGTTTTGGCTCTGGTGTCGGCCCCAAGGCATCGGGCACCTGGGGAACGCTGGTGGCGGTGCCGATTTTTCTGTTAATGCAAGACTTGTCACTGCCCCTTTATCTGAGCTTGGTTGCGGTGATAACCGTCGTGGGTATTTGGCTCTGCGATGTTACCGCCAAAGATCTGGGCGTGCATGATCACCCAGGGATTGTTTGGGATGAGATTGCAGGCTATCTGATTACCATGATTGCCGCACCAAGTGGTTGGCTTTGGCTGGTGGTTGGTTTTGCCCTGTTTCGCCTGTTTGATATTGTCAAACCTTGGCCAATTGGCGTCATTGATAAAGAGGTTGATGGTGGTTTGGGCATTATGCTCGACGATGTGCTGGCAGGCTTTATGGCATTGGCCTGTTTGCAGTTTCTGGCTTATTTATTTGCTTGATCGGCAGGCCACCAGTCGCTGTTAAACAGCCACTTGCACAGCTCTTCTGCTGTTAATGGGTGTGAAATGTAATATCCCTGGGCCAGGTCGCAGCCCATTTCCTTGAGTAGTTCGAGCACTTCTTTACTGTCCACCCCTTCAGCAATCACCTGATGTCCCATATTATGGGCCAGATCGATGGCGGAGCGAACAATAACCTTATCGGCATCTTGTTCCAACATAGTGTTAACAAAGGATTTATCGACCTTGATTTCGTTAATTGGCAACTGCTTTAGATAGGCCAGTGAAGAATAGCCAGTACCAAAGTCATCAATAGACAGTTTAATGCCCATCGCATCCAGTTGCGAGAGTGTCTGATTGGCCTGAATGGGGTCGTACATCAACGCCCGCTCAGTGATTTCCAGTTGCAAATGTTGGGGATTTATCTGCCATTGTTCGAGCAGCTTGGCGATGTTATTGCATAGGTCTGTATCGTGCAAACTGCGGCCGGAAAGGTTTATGGACATCAGCAAGGTCAGGCCAGTGTTATTCCAAAGGTGTAGTTGCCGCATAGACGCTTCCAGCACAAAAGAGGTCAGTTCGCGGATGTGACCACTGTGCTCGGCCAGTGGGATGAACTCATTGGGAGGGATCAGGCCTTTTTTAGGGTGTTGCCAACGCACCAAGGCTTCGACACCGATGACTTTGTTTTGGCGCAGGTCAACGTTGGGCTGGTAGTGAACGAGCAGTTGTTTTTGCTGTAGCCCACGGCGCAGCTCACCAGCCATGGAAAGACGCTTGATGCTGTACTCGTCTAATGCGGGTTTATAAAAGGCAATATCTGTATTTGAGCGTTTGGCGACATACATGGCAATGTCGGCCTGGCGCAGTAACGTGCTTGGCTCTTCGCTGTCACCGGGGCAGATGGCAACGCCAATACTAATGCCAATATGAATATTCTGGTCTTCAAAAACAAAGGGGGCATCAACGGCAGCAATAATCTTGTTGGCGGTGAGAATAATTTGATCCTGGTCGCAAATATCGGGTAAGAGAATGGCAAATTCATCACCGCCAAGGCGAGCAACGGTGTCTGAATTACGTAAAACGCCGCGTAAACGCACAGCAACTTGTTGCAATAACAGGTCACCATAATGGTGGCCGAGGGTGTCATTTACTTCTTTGAAACGGTCAAGATCACTGAGTAGCAGTGCCGCTGAGTGCCCTTCTCGTTTTGCAGTTCTTATTGCTTGTGCCAGCCGATCTTGCAGTAATACTCGGTTGGGCAGAGAGGTAAGAGCGTCATGCAGGGCTTGGTGTTTGAGTTCTTTGTTGGCACCGGCCAGTTGTTGGGTGCGTTTGATGACACGACTTTCCAGGTCTGCCTGCAACAATTTTATTTTTGATTCAGCCTGCTTGCGTTCGCTGATATCACGGCAAATGATAATGTAGATGCAGTCACCATCCAGTTGGCAGACTTGATTGACAGATGCCTCCAAATGGAAGCTGCCCCCTATTTTGTGTTTGCCCAAGGTTTCGTAAGACTCAATTTTCTCGATGCTGTTGCTGCTATCAAATACGGCAGAAAAATCCTGATCGAATAGTTGTTGGACAGGCTGATCAACCACCTCGCTGGCGTCGTAATCGAAGATGCGTTCAGCGGCAAGATTGAAAGAGATGATTTTGCCATTCCTGTCGACAGTGATCAGACCTTCGTTGACATTCGCCATAATGGTGCTGAGGCGGGCTTCCCGTGTGGACAGGGCTTCCCGCTGATTAATCAGTTCGCTACGCATGATTTCAAGGTCATTGCCGAGCTGTTTGATTTCATGGATGTTGCTGTTAAATTCCAGGTGGCGGGCATGATTGCCTGAAGCGACCTTTCGTGCTGCTTTCCCTAACTGAATCAAGGGTCTGGTCAATTGTGGGCCAATGATAGTGGCGATGATGACGGCTAGAAAAACATAGCTGATAAGGATGATCAGGCCATATTGCCGTGTATTGCTTGTCAGATTGGCAGTGGCTGTTTCATCATAACCAAGCTGAAGGATGTAATCCTCTTCGCTGATCCGTAGTGGCACAGCAATGTAATAAACATTGTCGTGACTGTCGCCAAACGTGGCATCAGCTTCGATCTGGGTAATGGAACCGTCCTGAATATTAAGATGGATGAGGCTGAGATTGCCGTTAAGAATACTATTAACGGTTGTGGGCGGGTGGGGAAAGTATTCCAGTATGCCCGCCAGTTGGCTGGCGTTGGCTAAGCTGGTGTGGATAAATTGGCTTTTGAGATGTTGTTCCAATGGGGGTAACAGCAGGATAAATACCACCGAGGCAAGCAGACCATGGATGAGTAATTCACCTAGCACCATTCGGCTTGTAAACCTATTCAGTAGACCACCCATGTAATACCGTTGCCCGTGCTATTGTTGAAGTTATTCGTCAGCTTGAGGGGGGAGGAATTGCACATTTGGATGTTGCTCCCAATATGATTCCTAACTTTACCGGGATGAGACATTATCTACAAGCCATCCTGCGCATATAAATGCACATTTGAAATGGATGTTGTTTTTGAGTTGTTAGTTTTTCCAGGTCCGGAGCAGGTCGGTCTGTTTCGGCGCTTATGGTTACCCTGCAAGCTGTAAAGTGTCATCATCCCTCTTAGTATAGCTATTGGCCTTAATATTGCCTGCAACAATACCTAGGGGCGATGTCATCTGAAAACCGGTGAAATTCGTCAAAAAATAGTCATTACTTGGAGGGCAGGCGTGTGGCCACACCAATTTCAAACAATAATCCAGCGATCATTGCCAATAATAAGTCGCCTCATTCTGAGGAACGTTCTTCACTGGCTCAGCCACGGGTGGGTGAGTCGACTGAGCCGTCATCGTCGCCTCAAAAAGAGGCTGCGGTGAATGTGAGTCGTGCTGCGCAGATTTTAAGCCAGTCGTCTGTTGATCGAACTCAGGGAAATATCATGAATGCAGAGCAGGCAGCGGCTGTTGCTGGTCAAATTAAAGAGCTGTTGCAGCAAAATCCGGCGGCTGCGCTGGCCGGGCAGGCAGGCAATGTTCCGTCAAGTATTATGGATTTACTCAAGGCTGGATAAGCCGCCTAAATCTATATTTTCAGTAGTCACGTCCTTATCGAGGCCCTATTATATAGGGCCTTTTTTATTCTAATTGCTGGCCTTTCATGCTTGATCGACATATCACCCTATTTATCCCCGGTTTATTTGGTTCAGCGGCTTGGGCAGGGTCTGAAATATCGCAGGACTTATCGCTGACAAGCTTGGAATTGCTGCTGTCACGCGGACGGCGGCATCAAGTCGATCAATCTAACGATGAACAGTTGTTTGAATTGTTTGGCCATACTCATACGGGGGGCGGTTTGCCTGTTGCTGCTGTTATGTCGCAGTTTGATCTGGATGAACGGCGTGATGGTTTTTATCTTTGCGCGACGCCAGTAAACATGCAACCAGATCGAGACAGGTTGGTGATGCTGGGGAGCGATAATCTGTCTGTCACCATGGCTGAAGCGCAGCAGTTGGCAGATGAATTTAATCAGTTATTTGCTGAAGATGGTTTGCAGCTTAATGTGCCGGTGAGCAATCGCTGGTATCTACATCTCGACAGCAAAGCTGAGATCATTACCCAGCCACTTAAAAGTGTGGTGGGGCAGGATGTTGGCCAAAACCTGCCGGCAGGCAAGGAAGCACTGCATTGGCATGCTATTCTTAACGAAGTACAGATGCTGTTTTACAGCAGTTCAGTGAACCAAAAACGGCGTTTGTCCGGACGGCCAGAAATCAACAGTTTTTGGCTATGGGGTGAGGGTGACCTACCTAAACCGCAACAAAATCAGTGGCAGCACGTTTGGAGTCATGAACCGCTGAGTTGTGCACTGGCAAGCCTGAACCAGAATAAGTGGGTCTCCATGCCCGCCAGCGCTGAGGAGTGGTTGGAACAGGCAGATCAGGCCGGGCACCACTTATTGGTGTTTGATGTGTTGGCAGAGGCCGTTGCTCAGCACGATATGGCTCGCTGGCGTGACATGGTGGTGAGTATCAATGACGATTGGATTGATATGCTGACCAAGGCGCTGAAAAACAATGTGTTATCAACCGTCTGTCTGGTGAGTGAAAATATCGAATCCCAGAGTACTCGAAAGTCACTCAAACATTGGTGGAAAAGATCCAGACCCTTGATGCAGCTTAAGTAGGTTTTTATATGTCGAAGTGTATTTTACAGCGTCAAGTGTGTGTCGATTGGCAGACGCAATTCCCGGATATTGATCCTGTTTTGGCAAAAATTTACGCGGCTCGCAATGTGGGCTCAGCCACTGAATTGGAGTATGGGCTAGCGCGCTTGCCTCCCCCTACATTAATGAAGGGAATGGCTAATGCGGTGGCCTTGTTGCAAGCGGCGCTGCAGCAACAGAAACGTATTTTAGTGGTGGGTGATTTTGATGCTGATGGTGCCACCAGTACTACGCTGGCATTGAGAGCCTTGCGCCTGCTGGGGGCTGAGGCGGTGGATTTCCTGGTGCCGAATCGTTTTGAATATGGTTATGGCCTGACGCCTGAAATTGTCGCCGTTGCCGCTGAAAAACAGCCTGATCTTATTGTGACTGTTGATAATGGTATTGCCAGTATAGAGGGGGTGCAGACAGCAAAACAGCTCGGCATACAGGTGCTGGTGACGGATCATCATTTGCCGGGAAATGATCTGCCCGTTGCCGATGCCATCGTCAACCCCAATCAAGCGGGCTGTGAATTTCCGAGCAAAAATCTGGCGGGAGTCGGCGTTATTTTTTATGTGATGTTGGCTTTACGGACAGTTTTACGTGACGATGGCTGGTTTGAACAGCAAAAAATTCAGATGCCTAATCTGGCCAAACTGCTCGATATTGTGGCGCTTGGCACTATTGCTGATGTGGTGCCGTTGGACCATACTAATAGGATACTAATATCGCAGGGTTTGGCACGTATTCGTTCAGGACACTGCTGTGTTGGTATTAAGGCCTTGCTTGAAGTGGCGGGCCGTGGTCGGGAAAATGTCGTTGCCAGCGATATGGGTTTTGCCGTTGGTCCACGGTTGAATGCTGCGGGACGATTGCAGGATATGAGTATCGGCATCCGCTGTTTACTGACGGATAATATTGCTGAGGCAAAGAGTTTGGCCAATGAACTGGATGAACTCAACCGTGAGCGGCGTTCAATCGAGGCAGACATGCAGGATCAGGCCATGCAACACCTTGAAAACCTGCAGTTGGACGATTCCGCTGCCCTGCCATCCGGCTTGTGTCTGTTTCATGAAGAATGGCACCAGGGGGTTGTTGGTATTCTGGCCTCACGTATAAAAGAACGTTTTTATCGCCCGGTCATTGCCTTTGCGGTCGCCGATGATGAATACATGAAAGGCTCAGCTCGTTCTGTCAGTGGTTTTCATATTCGTGATGGTCTGGACGCGGTTGCCACTCGCCACCCAGGTTTGATTCATAAATTCGGCGGCCATGCCATGGCGGCTGGCTTAAGCCTTAAACGTAGTGATTTCGACGCATTTATTTGTGCCTTTGATGAAGAGGTCAGGCGGCACCTTTCCGCAGCAGATCTGCACGGCAGTGTGTGGAGTGATGGTCGTCTCACCGCAGAGGAACTGACGCTTGAACTGGCCGAATCGTTGCGTCAGGCTGGCCCATGGGGCCAGGCCTTCCCTGAACCGATGTTTGATGGCGATTTTGAAATTATCAATCGACGTATTGTCGGTGAGCGGCATTTAAAGTTACTGTTGCGTGCCAATCAGCAGGCAGACCCCGTTGATGCCATTGCCTTTAACACGGTTGATGATGACTGGCCCAAAGCCGTATCACATGTTCGTCTGGCTTATAAGCTGGATGTTAATCATTATCGAGATAGACGTAATCTACAACTGATGGTTGAATCGATAGAACCGGTGTAGCCAACAGAAACCAAATCAGAGCACCACTTGTGAATCTTTCAAAAGCTGTTAAAAAACAGATTAAAGTAATTGTTGGGAAAACCGATACTACTCATAGGATACCTATTGATGAACCCAAATAATTCACCTGTATTTTTTGGTATATGGGATATTGACTGAGCAAAGGATTGCGCTTTGGGTACAAAAAATACCACTCATTTACAGCAACGAGGCAAGATTAAATTGCCATTTTTATTTTTTGTTGCAGGTGTAGCGTTAAGCTGGTTTTTAGGCCTCCCGCCGCTGATTTATGGTTTTATCGTTGTTATGTCGCTTGTTTGGGGTTGGCAGCTCAAAAGCCAGTTTCAGCACTTCTCTAGTCATCAGCATACTGATATCAATCACAATGCGATTGACATCAAGTCTGTCCTTGATGTTGTTCAGCGCGATATAAGTGATAGTTTTCAGCACTCAAAAAATGAGCTTGTTCAGGTGCGTAGTTTACAAACAACGGCGATTGAAGGCTTGGTCGATAGTTTTACGGGGCTTGAGCAGCAGTCAAAACAGCAGTTAGACATGGTTGTTAGCTTGATTGAACGTATATCCAGCCAGTTTGCCGATGACTCTGGTCAGCACAATATGGCTGAAGAGGCGGCTGAAATTATTGGCATTTTTGTTGAGAATATTCAGGCGATGAGCCAGGGCAGTATGGCTCTGGCAAGTGCGTTTAATAAAATCAGTCAGCAGCTGGATATTGCCGATAACCTCCTGTCTGAAATTGATGGCATCAGTGCTCAGACGAATCTTCTGGCATTGAATGCGGCAATTGAGGCTGCGCGTGCTGGCGAAGCCGGGCGGGGATTTGCCGTGGTTGCCGACGAGGTACGCAGTCTGTCACAACGCAGCGCAGATTTTAGTGAACAGATTCGTGCCAATCACAAAATGACGCAAGACACTATGCACCAAGCGGGTGTGCTTGTTGGAGAGATGGCATCGCGTGATATTGATCATGCCTTGACCTCTCAGGGCCGCATTGCAGAAATGATGGATGAGGTGTCGGAAACTAACCAATATATGACTGCGCAATTGAGTGAAGTATCGAATATGTCCAGTGAAATTAGCGAAAATGTTGCTGTGGCTGTCCGCTCGTTGCAGTTTGAAGATATGACGCGGCAGCTGCTTGAGCGTGTAGAAGAACGTAATCAGGGGCTATGTTTTTCGGCCGACAAATTGATTGAGTTAGCTGTGTTGTCATTAAGGACTAAAGACCAGGATTTGTTTGAAGAGTTTATGCGAATAAAGCATGAGATTGAGCAACAATTATCAGCGGCATCACACCGTGCAGTTGAGCAAAAAAATATGAGTTCTGGCGAAGCCGAACTATTTTAGGGGGCTGATGAGGGGCGAAGGAATTATGGCAAAAATACTTGTCGTTGATGATGAAGAACCTATACGTACCTTGGTTTCCAAAATTGTGGCAATGGATGGCCATGAGGTAATGGAGGCCGAAAACGGTGAGCATGCTTGTGAG
>JAJRWO010000296.1 GCA_024276775.1 Gammaproteobacteria bacterium
GGGTCACGGTGACCATGGCGATGAAGGCCATCAACACGAAAAAGAAGGTCACGGTCATAAAGATGACGGCCATGAAGAGAAAGGTCATGACGACCACGGTGGTCACGGCGAAGAAACATCGGCTGCTGAATTAAGCGATAGCCAGCGCCGCATGGCAGGCATTGAAACATTGACGGTCAAACGTCAGTCCTTAGGTCGCGCAATTACCGCGCCCGGTGTCGCAATTCTTAATGCCTATCGCACAACAAAAATTACGCCGCGTATATCGGCACAAGTGATGAAACGCCATGTGCGTCTGGGTGATCATGTCAAAAAAGGGCAAACATTGGTGACGTTGTCCAGTGTTGAAATGTCTGAAGCGCAAGGTGCTTTGATGGCCGCCAGTGTCGAGTTACGCCGAGTCGAAAAGCTCGGCCGACAAGTGGTTTCCGAGAAACGTTTTGTTGCCGCCCAGATCGCCTATCAACAGGCCTATGCCAAAGTCAGCGCCTATGGGATGACTAAAAAGCAGATCAAGTCGTTACTAAAAACCGGCGATGCAACACGCGCAATCGGTGAGTTTCAACTGCTTTCGTTTCAGGATGGCACGGTGATGAGTGATGATTTTTTGGTGGGTGAGTTGATTGAGCCGGGTTATGTCTTGATGGAGATCAGCGATGAATCGGTGCTCTGGATTGAGGCTCGCCTGACACCTGACGATGCCGCCCGTGTTGTTTTGGGATCACCCGCTCGTGTGCAGGTCGGCCAGCGCTGGCTTAGCGGTAAAGTGGCTCAAGCTCGCCACACGATGGATGTCACCACGCGCACTCTGGCCGTGCATATCGAAGTCGAAAATAAGCATGATGAGCTGCATCCGGGTCAGTTTGTGACGGCAGTGATTGAAGGCACACAGAAACAACACGGCATTGCTGTTCCCGTGGCCGCAGTGTTACGCAGCCCCGAGAGCCTGCCCCGTGAGCGCAGCGAACGCTCTGGGTATGGTGATTGGCAGGTGTTTGTAGAGACTTCTCCTGGACGTTTTGAACCTCAGGAAGTGACCATCATCGCCACCGTTGGCGATCAAATGCTGGTCGAAGGCATTGCTGAAGGGGTGACCATCGTCGGTAAAGGTGCTTTTTTTGTGCAATCTGAAATGGCCAAAGGTGGGTTCGACCCACACAACCATTAATCACTGACTTTTAGGAGAACAAACCATGTTGAATCGTTTAATCGACTGGTCAGTGAACAACCGTTTGTTGGTTGTGATTGGCCTGCTGGCGCTGCTTGCGTCGGCTACTTTAATCATCCCAAAATTAAATTTGGATGCGTTTCCTGATGTCACCAATGTGCAGGTTTCGATCAATACCGAAGCGCCGGGCTTAGCCTCGGAAGAGGTAGAGCAACTCATTACCTTTCCCATTGAGGCGGTGATGTATGCGTTGCCCGATGTGGAACAGGTACGCTCTATCTCTAAAACCGGCTTGTCAGGTATTACTGTTGTCTTCAAAGAGGGCAAGGATATCTATTTTGCCCGGCAGTTGGTTTTTGAGCGTCTGCAATCGGCAAAAGAGTTGATTCCCGAGGGCGTGGGTACGCCCGAGATTGGCCCAAATACTTCGGGCTTAGGTCAGGTTTATCAATATCTGTTAGTCGCTGACAAAGAGACCGGCCTTGATGCGATGGCACTGCGGAGCCTCAATGACTGGGTGGTTAAATTATTGTTGATGCCGGTGGATGGTGTCACCGATGTTTTATCGTTTGGCGGCGATGTTCGGCAGTACCAGGTTAATTTAGATCCCACACGCCTGTTGGCTTATGGTTTAAACCAGCAAAATGTGATTGATGCTCTGGAAAATAATAATTCCAATGCTGGGGGTTGGTATATGGATCGCGGCCAGGAGCAGCTCGTTATTCGTGGCGTAGGCTGGTTAAGTCATGACAAAAAAGGTCTGGAAGAGTTACGCCAAATCCCATTAAAAACAATGGATGGCACGGTGGTAACCGTGGCACAAGTGGCTCACGTGGAACTCGGCAGTGAAATACGCCAAGGGGCGGTCACCATGACGCGCCGAGACGGTCAAGGTCAGGCGGAAGCCTTGGGTGAAGTGGTCGCAGGCATTGTCTTGAAGCGCATGGGATCTAATACCAAAAGCACGATTGATGGCATTAATAGCCGTGTTGCATTGATTCAGCAAGCGCTACCGGAAGGGGTGCGCTTTGAGGCTTTTTATGATCAATCGGATCTGATCACTCAAGCGGTCACTACGGTCGTTAATGCATTGCTGCTCGCCTTTGTTTTCATCGTCGTTGTGTTGGCGCTGTTCTTGATGAATTTACGCGCCACTTTTTTGGTATTGATCTCCATCCCTATCTCAATTGGCCTTGCCTTGATGGTGATGTCCTGGTTTGGTTTGTCGGCCAATTTGATGTCTTTGGGTGGCATTGCGGTGGCCATTGGTATGTTGGTGGATGGCTCGGTGGTGATGGTGGACAACATGTTCAAACACCTTGCTCGCCACGAAGAACACCCCGATCCCGCAGAAAACAAAAAAGCCATTGCCTTGCGTTTGCAGTTAGCCGGTAAAGAGGTGGCGCGGCCTACATTTTTTGCCACCATCATTATTTTGGTGGTGTTTTTGCCGCTGTTCAGTTTTGAAGGCGTTGAAGCAAAATTGTTTCAACCCATGGCGGTGAGCATTATGCTGGCCATCATCGCGGCGGTATTCGTTGCACTGATTATTGTGCCAGCGCTAGCGACCTATTTGTTTCAACGTGGCGTGCGAGAGAAAGATAGTTTTATTCTGAAACCGCTGGATAATCTCTATCGCCGTTGTCTACGTTGGGCATTGCAGAAGACAAAAATAGTGGTGGGATGTTCGGCGATTTTGCTCGTTGCGGCGCTGGCTTTGGTGCCTCAATTAGGCACGGAGTTTGTGCCCGAACTGGAAGAGGGGACGATTAATTTACGTGTCACCCTCGCACCTTCGGCCAGCCTGGAAACCGCGCTCACGGTGGCCCCCAAGCTGGAAGCGTTGTTGCTCGAATTTCCAGAGGTCAATTACGCCTTAAGCCGCATTGGTCGCGCTGAAATTGGCGGTGATCCAGAGCCGGTCAATAACATCGAAATTTACATCGGTCTGAAACCCGTTAATGAATGGGTGAGCGCCAGTAACCGTCAGGCATTGCAAGGGTTGATGGAGCAAAAACTGGAGCAACACCCTGGTCTGCTGCTTAACTTTTCACAACCCATTGCCACCCGTGTGGATGAACTTCTGTCGGGCGTGAAAGCGCAACTGGCGATCAAACTTTTCGGCCCGGACTTAGCGGTGCTGGCTGAAAAAGGTCAGGCGATTGAAAAAGCGATCCAAAGCGTTGACGGTGCGCGGGATGTGGCGATGGAACAAATCGCGGGTGAAGCACAGCTGGTGGTGCGACCCAATCGAGAGCAACTGTCACGTTTTGGCTTGGCGGTGGAAGATGTCATGGCCGTCGTGCGCGATGGCTTGGGCGGGCGTGAAGCTGGGCAGATCATCAATGGCAATGAACGCTACGATATTTATGTGCGTCTCGCTGAATCTTTTCGCAAAGACCCCAACAGCATTGCTGACCTGCGTTTGCAAGCACCGACGGGGGCATGGGTGCGCTTGGGCGATGTCGCTAAAATCAGCATAGAATCGGGTCCACCGCAGGTGCGTCGTGATGATGTGCAGCGACGTGTGGTCATTCAAGCTAATGTGCA
>JAJRWO010000297.1 GCA_024276775.1 Gammaproteobacteria bacterium
AACAACGCTCTGGCTCAGCTCTTTAGTCCCATCAATAGTGTCGGCAACACCCTGACCTAGCTTGCTGCTTGATTCATTGACCACTTCTTTTGCTTGTTCCACCATACTGCCAGCATTTTCTTCAAGCTGTTGTTTCATTGCATTACTGTCATTGTCAGAACATGCTGAAATTGCTAACACTGACACTCCCATTACAACTATCTGCGCAAGATAGGTCATTTTCGTTTTAGCCATCATTTTTTCCTTTCGTTTGAATGAAACCGGTGCAAATTTTATCAGCGAGTCTATCACTCGAAAATCTGCATGAAATAGTCATTACGACTTTTTTTAACACTTAAAAATCACTCCACATATCAATTCGCTACTGATATCGTCTACCCTTATATTCAATCCAGCCACCGATAATTTTTTTGTTAGGGTCATGATGCGTCCAGTGCAACACACCCCCTTTTTCATTCCACTCATAACGCCCTCTCAGGTTCAGACGATCTGAACCTGAGAGTGGCACACGCGGCGCAAGATCGATATTATGTGCAACCATTAGCGTTCGCCCATTCTCGACTTCGAGAATAAACTTTTGATGCCGGGAACCTTCGTTATCATCCGGCAATATCTTGACGACAATGCCATCAACCTCAACCCATAGTCCCGACTGTTGCTGCTCAAATGCTTGATCAATGACACTAACGCCGCTAAGTGAGCCGGCTGTCGTGTTATTACCATCAACACCGTAATAAGTGGCCAAACCTGACACCAGGAGCAACAGCACATAGGTTATCGTCTTCTTCAAACCACCTGATTTATTCAATAATTTCATGCAAAACAGCCCTAACGACCAAACAGGGATCTTATCAAACCACGCGCCATTTTACGACCAAAAGAACGTGCCATGCTTTTGACCATTGTCTCAACAATACCTTGCTGTTTTCGACCTCGACCAGGTGTTGTTTTTCTTGCGACAGACTCAAGTTCTGCCTCTTTTTCCCGATCAACTTTCATTTGTGCTGCGCGCGCCTGAAGCTGTTCATGGGCCGACTCACGATCCAGCAACACGTCATAACGACCGGCACAAAAACTATTTGCCAGTATATCCGCCCGCTCCTTAGCAGTAATTGTCCCCAAACGTGATGCCGGTGGGCGAATTAAGGTGCGCTCTACAACAGTCGGTATGCCTTTTTCATCCAGGGTTGAAACCAAAGCTTCACCTATACCCAACTCAGAAATAACCTGTGATGTATCAAAAGCAGGATTGGCGCGAAATGTTTGTGCCGCGACTCTCACAGCCTTCTGGTCGCGCGGTGTAAATGCACGCAACGCATGTTGCACCCGGTTACCCAGCTGGCCTAACACGTCATTGGGAACATCGGATGGGCTTTGCGTCACAAAATAAATCCCCACACCTTTCGAACGAATCAGCCTGACCACTTGTTCAACGCGATCAAGCAACGCTTTAGGGGCATCATCAAACAGCAAATGCGCTTCATCAAAGAAAAATACTAACTTAGGCTGGGCCGCATCGCCTACTTCAGGCAGCTCCTTGAATAGCTGCGTCAACAACCAAAGCAAGAAGGTGGCATAAAGCTTGGGCTGTAACATCAGTTTATCTGCAGCAAGCAAATTAATATGTCCACGCCCGTCGGCAGACATACGGATAAACTCATGAAGATCAAGCGCCGGTTCACCAAATAAATGACCGCCACCCTGCTCCTCTAACACTAATAATCGACGTTGAATGGCACCAATGGATGATTTACTCATATTGCCATAGCTGGCCGAAAGTTCACTCGCCTGTTCTGAAATATAGCTCAGTAACGAACGCAAATCTTTAAGATCAAGCAGCAACATTTCCTGATCGGCAGCAATTTTAAAAGCGACCTGCAATACACCTTCTTGAGTGTCATTCAAATCAAGCAGTTGTGCCAGCAAAAGCGACCCCACCTCTGCCACAGTTGTTCGCAGCGGATGTCCTTGCTTGCCAAACAGATCCCAAAGCACCACTGGACTTGCCTGATAACGATAGTCATCTAAGCCGATGTCAGCGGCACGCTTTTCTAAAAAATCTTTTGTCACACCGGGTTGGCTGATACCAGCAAGATCCCCTTTGACGTCCGCCATAAAAACGGGGACGCCTCGCTGTGAAAAACCTTCTGCCAATATTTGCAGAGTCACGGTTTTACCTGTCCCTGTGGCACCCGCAATCAAACCATGTCGGTTAGCATACTTCAGGTTTAAAAAAACAGGGACATTGCCTTTTCCGATAAATAACTGTTTTGCACTTTCCATAAAATTTCCTGAAATCATTGCTGACGAAGTGCGCTTAAACACCGGCCCAAAAACAAACTGACCGGCGGTCAAGCATTTGAATCACCTAGCGCTATGAAAACCGATTTGCTGCACTCATTCTTTCCATAGCCAAACGATTTTTCTGGCGATTATACATTGATTTCATTCAACTTCCGGGCAGAAAAATGCGCCGCTTTGTGATTTAGCGCGTTTTTGCATTGCATAAACTGAAACAAGGTAATAAAGTCTGCAGCGGTACG
>JAJRWO010000031.1 GCA_024276775.1 Gammaproteobacteria bacterium
GAACCACATGAAGCCGCCGCCTTGGTGTGCGCTTTCACCTCTTCCAGGGTAAACAGACCTTTATCGGTAATGGCATTTATGATGTCGCCTTTGCAAACACCGTTACAACCACACACTTCCATGTCATTGCTCATAGCCGAAGCCGCATTTTCACCACCATGGCCAGCATCACCCAGGTGTGCCTGACCAAACATCAAGTGAGCACGAATATCAGACACATCAGTACCGTCACGCAGCATCTGAAAATACCAGGCACCATCCACCGTGTCACCATACATTACCGCACCATGAATTTTATTGTCTTTCAACACTACTTTTTTATACACACCATTAGCAACATCTTTCATAACGATGTCTTCAGTGGTCTCGTCGCCGATAAAATCACCGGCCGAAAACAGATCAATCCCCGTCACTTTCAGCTTGGTTGACGTCACAGACCCCTCATAACGAGCAATACCGAATTTGGCCAAATGATTAGCGCAGACCTTACCCTGTTCAAACAGCGGCGCCACCAGACCATAGGTCTCACCACGATGTTGCACACACTCACCAACAGAATAAATCTTTGGATCAAAGGTCTGCATGGTGTCGTTCACCACAATGCCGCGTTCGCAATGCAGGCCAATCTTTTTAGCCAATTCAATATTCGGACGAATACCCGCGGCCATCACCACAATATCCGCCGCTATTTCCAGGCCGCCCTTAAACCGCACTGCCTTAACATGCTCATCACCCAGGATTGCCTCCGTCTGAGTCGCCATCAAAAACTGTAAGCCCTTATCTTCCAGCGACTGCTGCAACATACGGCCAGACACCTCATCCATTTGCCGCTCCATCAGCGTGTCCGTCAAATGCACCACCGTCACATCCATACCCTGAATCTTCAGGCCGTTGGCTGCCTCCAGCCCCAACAAGCCACCGCCAATCACCACAGCGTGTTGGTGTTTTTTGGCCGTATTGAGCATGGTGTCGACATCCTTGATGTCACGAAAACCAATCACACCCGGCAGGTCGTGGCCCGGCACAGGAATAATAAAAGGATTGGAACCCGTCGCTAATAACAGACGGTCATACGATTCTTCAGTACCATCAGCGGCAATCACCTTGCAGCCCTTGCGATCAACATCCACGATTGTCTTATCTACATGCAGTTTGATATTGTTTTCTTCATACCATTCGAGGGTATTAAGCATGATGTCATCAATGCTCTTGTCACCGGCTAACACTGGCGACAATAGAATGCGGTTGTAATTACCATACGGCTCAGCACCAAACACGGTAATGTCATACATGTCCGGCGCAATTTTCAGCAACTCCTCAATGGTGCGCACACCTGCCATGCCGTTACCGACCAATACCAACTTTTCTTTCATAAACTGCTCCAAATACAAAAAACCTTCACTATTGATATAGCAAAGGCAAAGCTTGTGCCAAGAAACAGGAGAAACACATAACAAAATGTTTTATATAGAAAAAAACAATGAAGATTACCCAAAAAAATCATCCGACCAAACATATTGGCACGGTTGTGATGCACCACCGCCCCATTGAAGTGCAAATCAATAAAGCCGCTCAAGCTTACCCCCCAGCAAGTACGGTATTATTGCTGCTTAATTCTGCCCGAAGCATTGATTCATACCCCACTGATTTTTCTACCTAAACTCTGCAAGTGATCGTACTTGCAGGATTTAGGTTCCAGGTTAAATCAACCGTGTCAGGCCTTATAATTTTAAATAATTTTATTTTTCAAGCTCGGCCAAAAGTGCTTGTGCCGCCTGCCTTCCAGAAAATTTGCGACCATCTTTTAATATCCGCCGCAGCTCTTTTTCCGCCTGAAGTCTGTCTCCCTGCTGCGTTTGAGCCTGTGCTAGATGGTAACGAATGGATAACATATCAGGGCGTTTTTTTGCCGCCTCAGACAACACTTCTGCCGCCCTTTTCGCCTTGCCCTGCTGTAGCAAAATCACACCCATCGTATCCATAACCAATGGATCACCAGGGTTTAGGCTATTAGCCTTTTCAGCATATACCAAGGCTTGCTCAGAATTGTCTTCGCGCAACAGCCAGGCTAGATTATTAAGGGCCAAGATATTATTGGGCCTCAGTTCCAGAATCTTGGAAAAAGCAGAACGAGCGTCTGTATTGCGCTGCAGTTGCAAATAACTGTTTGCCAGCATGAATTGAGCCGCCACATCTTGTGGCTGCTGCGTCAACCGGTATCTGAGGGTATTTAGATGCTTTTCTTGGTCACCGGCCTGCCAATATGCCTGTGCCAACTTCAAGGTCGACATGCCATCTTCCGGGAAACGTTCAAGCAAACCACTGAAGATTTTAATCGCCCTACCATACTCGCTCTGCCGCAAGGCCAGATCACCTTCCAGCTTTGCTACTTCAGAGTGATCCGGCAAAATCTGTTTGAGTTCATCAATTCGCTTGGCAACCTCCGGCGGAGTTGAAGCAGACGCCGCATACAATGCCATCACAGACCCCGCCAGCGGATGCTCAGGTTGAAGCGTCAAACCTTTAAACAGCGCCTCACGCAAACCACTCTGGTTCTTACTGGCAGCATAGGCATTCGCCAACAGATAATAAGCCTGAGCCGATTGCGGCCGTAATTCAGTCAATTTACGGAAGGATATAACCGCGCTAGCCGCCTCTCCAGTCGCTACTTGAGCCTCACCTAATACCACCAAAAATACCGGATTGTCGCTATATTTACCCTGGGCACCCCTTAGGGTCGTCAAGGCATTAAGCGGCTTGCCCTCGCCTAACTGAACCCGAGCCAGCAGAATTCGTGGCTGTAGCGCCTCAGGGTTTGCCCGGATTGCTTCATCCATTCGTGCCCGAGACTCAAGTTCATTACCCAACTGTGACTCCATCCGTGCCAGCTTCAGCAACGTTTGCAAGTGGCCCGGGTGATGTTTAAGCACCTGTTGAAAGTAGATACGCGCCTTTTCGGCATCCCCCTCATTCAGTGCCAAGGCCGCCAGGTTGGCCGCAGCAGAAGGCTCGCCCGGCTGAATTTTCAAAGCCTGCTCAAAAGCAGCACGGGTTTTCTCCGCCAGCCCCTTGCCGGCATAGGCCATCCCCTTCAATATTAGAGGCGCGGGACTGTCCGGCCATTTGGCCTGCAAACGTTCAGTTGCCAGCAATGCCTGATCAAACTCACCTGCTTGCAAATACTCACGGACCAACAAAATATCCGCCTGGCGCATGTCCGGATTCAAATTAATTGCAGTTTCCAGCTCTTTAATTCCCGCTGCTTCCTGCCCCAACTGCAACAGGCTAATCGCCAAATCGACTCGATCACCTGCTGAGCCCGGTTGCAGAACAACCGCCCTGGCAAGATATTCATTACCTTCCTTGCCTTTGCCCTGCGCCACCAGCGCCTGACCCAATGTCTTCAGCACCAAAGGATCATCAGGACGACTGGCCAAGGCTGGCCTCAAGACCGTTTCCACAGCCTCGAAATCACCGGTCTGTAAACGGGTCATGCCTAAAAGTATCCTCGCCCTGTCAGCAGAAGGACGAGCGGTGACATAACGTTCCAAATAGTATTCTGCCTGTTCCAACCTGCCCAGCTGAAAATTCGAAGCACCAAGATAGAACATGGCTAACAGATTGCGCGGCTGTTGGTTCAATACCCGATCAAAGGCCACTTGGGCCTTGGCCGCATCCCGCTGCCGAAAGCTCAACAGACCGTCGACGTAGTTGACGCTGGGGTGATCCGACACAATCTTTTTCAGCGCCTCGACATCAGCAGCAGCACCGGCGTAATCATCAAGTTCAATACGCACCAGCGCCCGCTTTAACTGTACCAGGCTGTGTTCATAGCTATTGTCCATCGCCTGGCTATAGGCCACTTCGGCTTCGGCAAAATCACCTTGCGACTGTGCCAGATCCCCCGACAGGCTCCAGGCGGTCACATTTTTAGAGTCCCTCGCCAACACCTGCGCTACATTGTCGGTAGCCGTTTTTCTATCACCTTCGACCATCGCCAGACGGGTCTGAGCCAATAACGCTCGGCTCAGTTTCGGCCGCAAATTCAATGACTGTTGCAAAGTCCCTGTCGCCTCATCCAGGTCACCTTTAGCCAACTGTGCCTCACCTCGCAGAGCATATATTTCAGCCATTATGTCATCAGAAAACCCATCAGCAATTGTCGTCTGTTCAAGCAGCTCAAAAAATTTACCTTGCAACAGATAAGCTTCCGCTAGAGGTACAGCCACAGCCGACCGGTCCAAACCTAACTGACGGGCGCGGCGCAACTCCTTTTCTGCTTGCGGGCCTTTATGCATTTGTAGGTAGGTTTGGCCCAGCAACAACCGTGCCTCTATATTTTCCGGGTTTTGCTGCAAGGTGTTTTTGAGCTCAATCACCGCGGCCCTCAACTTGCCTGCATCGCGGTAGTCCTTGGCCTGCTGGATAGCTTGCCAACCGGGTGCATCAACAGCCCATCCCTGCCTCGGCATACAGACCAATATTATTAAGGTCAAAAAAAGTACACTCACATTTCTCACATAAACGTTCATCGCGCCTCCCCGATTGCCTGATTAAACATAACACCGTCGCGGTGCCATTAAAGCACTGTATTTATTATTGGCAGCAAAGCCGTAATTTAATAAGGGTAAAAAAAACGGGAACCATATGGCTCCCGTTTAGATGGTTTATGTTAAAGAAAATACCTGAAATCTGTTGGGCTTGCTGCCAACCTGCTTGCGCTGACGACGGCTATAAACCAAACCCATCAAGCCAATACCCAGCAACAATAAAATCGCTGGCTCCGGAACGGTTGTTTGTGCCACCCGCGTCGTCATGGCAATGGTTAAATTGTAGTTGC
>JAJRWO010000298.1 GCA_024276775.1 Gammaproteobacteria bacterium
CAAATAACATCAGCGAGATAACCGCATTGGCAACATTAACCAACCTGGAAGCACTCAGTCTGGACGGCAACAGGCTTACTGATATCACTGCATTGACAGCGTTAAATAAACTGCAGAGCCTAGATTTAAACGGCAATGACATCAGCGATATAACAACACTGGCAACATTAACCAATCTAACCGCACTCGATTTGTCCGGAAACAACCTCACTGACATCAGTGCATTGACAGAATTGATCAATCTAGCGAGTCTCTACCTGCCTTGGAATGACATCAGCGAAATAACGGCACTGTCAACGCTAACCAACCTAACGCTGCTTGATCTAGACGATAATAAACTCACTGACATCAGTGCATTGGCAGAATTAAGTAATTTGACAACTCTTGACCTGACCGGCAATAACATCAGCGAGATAACGGCACTGACAGGATTGACCCATTTAACAACGCTCCGCCTAGGCAATAACAAGCTTACTGAGATCAGCGCATTAGCAGAATTAAGCAATTTAACAGGCCTCAATCTAAGCTGGAATGACATTAGCGAGATAACAGCACTAACAGGGTTGACCAATCTGACAACACTTCGCCTGGACGACAACAAGCTCACTGATATCAGTGCATTGGCAGGCTTGAGTAATATGGCGTTTCTTGACTTGGCCGCAAATGAAATCAGCGATATAACTGCACTGGCAATGTTAACCAACCTAACGACACTCTACCTGGAAGATAATAACATCACTGACTATAGTCCTCTGGATGGCTTAACCAATCTGAATGTGTCTAAATAAAGGCGCGGGTCAGTAAAGTGCCAAATGGAAACTAGCGGCTGTTTTTTAAGGCATTCAAGAGCTCGATGGATATAAACACCAGCAAGCGCGTCGCCAGGGTTACGGGATGCAAATAGCCACGCCAATGCTGTTCAAAATCTGCTGGGCACCCGCCAGTTAGACCATGAACCCGACCCTCAATCCCCCCCCCCCAGCTAAACCATAGGCCGCTGATGATTTTCGCTAAATCAACGGCGCAAAGGGCTGATTAAATCGACGAGTAAATAATTTTTTACCCGAGCCGATACTTAGGTATAGTTTTGTCACTGCTCTTACGACAGGAATGCTGGTGACACATGGGTGGCCAACGGTCATTCATGAGCATTTTTAAAGAATTCGTTTCTTGGGAGATACAACGTTGGAATTTTGCAGCAAAAAACTCGTGTTAGCCACTTTTGTCGGCTTGGCCCTAACAGGGTGTTTTGAAGATAAGGTTGAGCGGGTCGGCCCGGCGGCAAACCAGGCCAATAGCTCACCCTCCAGCGAGAGCAATAACAAGCCCAATGCCAATGCCGGGGCTGATCAAACCGTTGATGAACTCAGCCTCATTACTCTCGATGGCTCTAAAAGCACAGATAGCGATGGCAGCCTCGCCTCTTATCGCTGGGTGCAGGTTGATAATGGCGCACCCACTATCACGTTAACCAACGCTGATACGGTCCAGGCAACATTCACTGCGCCGGATATAGCCGTGAATATCAAACTCGAATTTCGCCTGTTTGTTATTGACGATGACGGCAGTTCAGGGGCTGACAATGTGATGATTGATGTCACGGCGACCCCCGTAGCAGTCACCCATTTAACCCCTGTATTTGACGCTGTACCTGAAGTCAATCAGCAGGTGACATTAAACCTGAACACACTGGACTCCATTGGCGATGCCAACTGGTCAGTCACCAGCCAGCCCGGGGGGGCAGACATTAACCTAAACCCATCAAGTGACCAAAAAAGCCTGACCTTCACTCCAACGGTGGCCGGTGATTACCAGCTGCTGATTGAGTCCAGCACCACCTCTTCCAGCAAAACCATTGATTTCAAAGTAACTGCCGCTACGGCAAACTTTGATACTAACCAAATCAATGCCTTCAGCGGCAGCTCAGACACTGCCTTGGGGACAATACAAAACCAGGTTTGGGTCAGTTCGGCCAGCCTGACTGAGACGCAAATCACCGCTCTGGTGACCGCCATGAGTGGCTTTACCGTTGTCACTTTTAATGAAAATACTGGTTTGTTAATTGAGTTTGACGCAACCGACACCACTATTCCCGAGTCTTTGGCTTTGCTTGAAATGACGATGGGAATCGACAGTGTGGCGTTTCGAATTTATGAAGGTTTGGGGACGGGAAAAGATGAGGCCATCGACCCAAATGATGGCAGTGCCTTCGATGATTTGGGGGATAACTGGCATTTAGAGCAGCTAAAACTCACCGATGCCTGGACATTAACCACCGGCAGCAGCACTGTATTGATCGGGGTTTCTGATGGCGGTTTTGATACCCGGCATGATGAATTGGACGGCCGGGTGCTGTTGCAATATACCGACGATGTGTCTGCTCACGGCAATGCCATTGCCGCCACCATCGGCGGCAATACCAACAATGGCGAGGGCATTAGCGCAATTAACTGGACGTCGCCATTGCTACTAGCAGACAACCAACTGAGCAGCGTCAACGCGCTATTGAATTTCGATAAGCTTAAAGTGATCAATGCTGGCTGGGCGATCCCTGGCTATATTGAGGATTCATTTTCCATCTTCAGCGCCAGCTCAGTAATGGCGCGCTATGAACAAGCCCTGACGCTGACCCGCCCTTATCGCCAGTTGGCCAAAACCCATCCACAGCAATTATTGGTCTGGTCGGCAGGCAACGGCGTCAACAACGGCAACAGCAATGTCACCGGTGTTTATGGCGTCGATGGCCGGCTGCACAGCCCGGCTCTGCATTATGACGACAACGGTTTTTTCAATCCCATGGATAACGTCATTTTTGTCGGTGCAATGGCCAGTGACGGCCGCTTGAAGCATTACAGCAACTATGGCAAGGCAGTGGATATCGTCGCCCCAAGTGGTTACAAAGCTGCCGCGCTGGAGAATGAGTATTTCCTTGCCAGCAACTATGGCAGCAATGAAGCCAGCGGTACCGGCTTTGACGGCACATCATCTGCCGCGGCCACGGTGTCAGGCGTTGCCTCTTTGATCTATTCGCTCTACCCCTCTTTCACGGCTCAGGAAGTCAAAGAGATATTGATTAACAGTGCCAGTGAAACCGTCAGCGAACGTTATATTGGCCTCGGTGATGCAGGCACTGATAACGTCAATATCAAAGCCCTGCCACGCGCCATTCCGATGTTGGATGCTGCTGCGGCCCTGACGCTGGCCAAGAGTATTGTTGATAACAAGGTGGTGGTGGCGGACTACACCGTCCCCAATCCATTGGCGGCTCAGGCACGTATCCAGTTCAAGTCACTTGATGCTGATAGCACAGTGACGGCTGTCAACTGGTCTTTGCAGTCATCAGCCAACGGGGTGAGCGGTTGGACAACGGTCATCGCCATGAATGTTAACGGCGATCTGGCCGAGCCAGTTCTGGATACCGGCAAACCTTATCACCGGCTAACGGCCACTGTCACCCTGACAAACACGGCGGACTCATCCACCAGTCAGGCCAGCAAAACCTATAATTTTTCCTATTCCACCATCAAGGCCACCCTTAAAGATACGGTGACGCTGGCAACCCTAAGCGGCGTGACAGTCAGCCCCGAAAGTCTCGATGGCCAAACCTTTAGCTCGACAGCAACATCAGCGGGTAATGGTGAAATCACCCTCTACGTCAAACGCGGCAGTTACAGGCTGCAAAGCACGTTGGCAGACTATCAAGATGGGGCAATCAGCTTCACCGCCGATGGCGAAGCCAATCAAAGCTTTGATTTTTACATGGCCAGTGCTGATCTTGTTCCTACAGATGGCATCGGCGGTGTCAGCTCGTTGAGCGGTTATATCTTTGACCTGAATGGCGACCCGGTGGCAGACGCCGTGGTTCGAATCTCTGGTGGTGCCAGCACCAATGGCTTTTTCGCCTCGGTGATTACCGGCAGTGACGGTCGTTTTGGCTTTTCCAACATATCGCGCAAAGATGCCAGCGGCAACGCCATTCAATCCTTTACTGTTCAGGCAACCGCCGAGAACTTTTTCAGCTCAACCAAAGAGGGTTTTGTTTTACTGTCGGGCAAAGATCACAGCGAGGTCATCCCTTTGGTGGATCAAAGCCAGTTCGGTGAGACACTGTTTACGGATGACTTCGAGTCTGGCATTAACGATTGGCTAGCCGATGGCTTCTGGCACCTGGAAACGCTCAATGGCAGTATTGCCAACACACTGGTAGATGGCGGCTTCACCTCCCTGGCACCCGACGAAGCAGGGCCGCAAGCACTGCTACCATTTGCCACCAGTGGTGATATGGCCTGGTGGTATGGTCTGGCCGACACCGGTTCCTTCATCGGCACACAAAGCGCGGGTGATACACAGCAAAGCGGCGGACGTTCCGAAGAGGCGAATAGCGGCCAGTTATCGACCCCCAGCATTGATCTAACCAATGCCATATCACCCATATTATTGTTCAATACCTGGTGGGAGGTGGAGTCCGTCAATCCCAATGCATCGGGTTTCGATATTCTTGAAATATTGATCAGCACCAACGATGGCAGCACCTATACGTCGATCAAACGCTTAAATCCATTCGTCGACCCTAACGACTCGGACCGGAGTCACAAGCCCTTTTCATCTGGCGGTTTTTTCCGCAAACCAGTGTGGGTTATCGAAGAATTGGATTTAAGTGATTACGTCGGCAACACTATTAAGATCCAATTTAAATTTGATACCCGTGATGCTCTGTATAACGGCTTCCGAGGTTGGGTCATTGATGATTTTCGTGTGATTGATGTGACCTCAACAACCATAGCCCCAGGGGCGGGGTCAGGGGTTGGCCTAGGTTCGGATTCGGGGACGGCTTTAAACAAAAACATAAAAACCGCAGCGCCGTTAAGTCAGGCCATACCACAAGATTACTTCAATGGTTTAAGTGAGTCATTTTTAGATGCACACAAGCGCCCCCAAAAGACGACAGTGCTGCCACCCTCCAGCCGTTAAAAAGCTGTCTTTCAAGCAAAAAATAGTGGCCTCTGATTATTCAGAGGTCTTTTTTCTAACCAAACAAGTGGCGCTGACTCAAAGGCAGCCCTAAAATTGACTGTGACCTCCTCTGCGCAAGTAATTATTAACAAGTACGGTGTTTGCAAAACATCCGAGGTAATTTTTGGCAAGGAAAAAATTGGCGAAAAAGCAGCGTTGGCACGCAGTAAATGGGCATTTTGAGTCTATTTTTAACGCCTCAAGGGATCGCCTCAGGCGTCTTTCAAGCACCTCAAGTCTTTCTTGTTTCCACCCGCATCAACCATAGGCCACTAGCGATAATCACCACCGCCCCCACCCCAGTCCACAAATCAACTGTGTCGCCAAAGATAAAATACCCTAGCAATATCCCCCACAACATTTGCACATAGTGAAACGAAGCTGCCGTTGCCATGCGGGCATGGGCAAAGGCACGCGCCAGACTAATCGCACCAAAGGTCGACACCCCGCCCATAAAAACAAAATAAGGCAAATCTTGCAGACGTGGTAATTGCAATTCGGGCCAAAAAAACAACAACAAAATCGAGATGATAACCAGATGAGGATAAAAGGCCCACGACAACAGCGTATGCTGGCTATCGCGCATGTAGCGGGCGGTGATATTCACCAGCGAGAAAAACAGCGCCGAGATCAAGGCCGCCAGTGAGGCCATTTCCAGCGGAATCAAGCCCGGTCGCAAGATGATCAATACACCGACAAAACCAATCCCAATAATCATCATATGCTTCCCGCTGAGCTTGTCTTTCAACAACGGAATGGCCAACAAGGCGGAAAACATTGGCGCAACAAATGAAATGGCATAGGCCTTGGCCAACGGCAATTGGGTGAACGCATAAACAATCAATAACAATTGCACAAACACCAAACCACCACGCAATAAGTGCAGTTTGATGCGTTTATCTTTAAGCGTGTTTTTAATGCCACCCAGCCAGGGCGACAGTAACAACAACAGCAACAGACCAAACACCGAATTATATAACACTAGCGAATAGGTCAAATAATAACGACTTAAATACTTGATGGTGGCATCACCAAAGGAGAGCAGACTAAACCCCAGCAGCGCCAGCAGAATGCCCTTGGTCACACCATCTTTGATTGAACCCATGTCGAAAAAACGCCTATGATTATTGTTATCTCTAGATCCTGCAAACCACCATATTGATAAAGCGCACCAACAGCATGCGCTTTAGAAATGGAATTCATAGACCCTTCGTGATTTCAGCCATAAAAAGCCCTTTTTTAAAAAAATCGATTCGCACATGCGTGGCGGTTGGTCAGTTAGCTACTGGCGACCGTCCTTTTTTTCTGTCATCTGTAACAACATATCTTCCATTCGCTCTAACCGTTTCTCCATCTCGGCGGTGTGTTCTTTGATCCAATGCACCTCACCTGCTTCACCCTTGCCTTCTTCACGATTATAATTTTCGTGCTCCTGCTGCATTACGTCCAGTACCACACCAATCATCATGTTCAAAAACACAAACGCGGTCAAAAAAATAAAGGTGAGATAAAAGGCCCAACTGTACGGATAAACCAGCATGGTTTCGTACATAACATCGGTCCAATCTTCAAAGGTAGCAACACGAAACAAAGTCAACATAGAGATGGTGACGTCACCCCACAATACCGGGTTGATTTTTTCAAACCAAAAACTGCCGATGGCTCCATAGATATAAAAGATGATAAACATCAATATCACCACATAACCAATTCGCGGAATAGCCTTTACCAGGGCATCCATTAAAATACGCAGTTCAGGCACCATGGAAACCAGGCGCAGCGCTCTGAAAACACGCAATAATCGCGCCAGCAAAACCACTTCGCTTTCTTCAACCGGCACCAAGCTAACGGTGACAATGATAAAATCAAATATATTCCAGCCCTTTTTGAAAAAATTCCTGAACTTTTCTTCTGCGACCATACGAATCAGAAGCTCAACCAGAAAAAATACTGTGACGGCAATATCAAAAAATTTCAGTATATTCAGCCAAGCAGGGCTAATGTCGTAGGTGGCTGCGCCAATCATCATTGCCGAAATAATGATGATGGCCATAACCGTCATTTCAAATATTTTATTGCTGCGGATAGCGAGAAAGCGGGCCTTCAAATCCATCGTTTCCACACTCATATTTTTAACTCCATTACTTATTTGCTCAATACCCCATTTCAGCCGTACTGAAAGGTATAAAAAAACCGGGCTCAGGAGCCCGGTTAGTTTGCGATAACTTTATTTTATTGGCTATTTAATTCACCATCGCTTTTTTCAGTTTTTTAATGGCATTGGCTTCCAGTTGCCGAATACGTTCAGCAGAAACACCATATTTATCCGCCAATTCATGCAGGGTTATCTTTTTATCCACCAACCAGCGGCTGTGCAGAATATCGAGGCTACGGGCATCCAGTTGCGACAAGGCGTCGCGTAGCTGCTGCTGGTTTTGTGCCTGCCACTGATTATCTTCCAGCTCTTTGGCGGGGCCTGGGCGATGATCGCTCAAATAAGCCGCTGGTGTAACAGCTACCTCGTCATCACTATCATTGCTATATGGATCAAACGCAGCATCACGCGAATTGAGACGGGTTTCCATCTCGCGCACATTGTCTCTGGTCACGCCCAGGTCGTTGGCAATATTGGAAATTTCATCCTCATTCATCACACCAAGACGGACACGCGCCTTACGCAGATTAAAAAACAATTTACGTTGTGCTTTGGTCGTCGCCACTTTAACGATACGCCAGTTACGCAACACGTATTCATGAATTTCAGCCTTGATCCAATGCACAGCAAAAGAGACTAAACGCACATTCATATCAGGATTAAAGCGCTTCACAGCCTTCATCAAGCCGATACTGCCTTCCTGAATCAGGTCGGCCTCGGGCAAACCATAACCCCGGTAACCTCGGGCAATGTAGGCAACAAAGCGTAAATTGGACAAGACCAAGCGACGCGCAGCCTCCAGGTCATTTTCATCACGTAAACGAATGGCCAGTTCTCGCTCTTCCTCAGCACTCAATACAGGAATGCCAGCCGCCGCCGCCAAATAGGCCTCAATGCTGTGGGTTGGGAGGGTTAGAGCTAAATCCAAGCTTTTACTCATATCTGCGTTTACCTCTTTGTCAGTTGCCAGCGTTCATGTACAGGTTTGTTTCTGCCCCGGCCTGTCAATCGCACTTTAAATTTCTACTTAACATTCTAGCAGTCATACCTTGTGAGTGCCAATCCACACAAAAGTTCCTACAAAAAATAAAATAAAATCAATATGTTAAGAAGGCTCTATCGCTCGCAAATGCCGTCCTGTGGCTGACCAGGCACCCAATAAACCGAACAATGGCCCCAAGACCAATAGTAACAAGGTGGTCTTGGCATCAACCAGACCAAGAGAGAAATTACTGCCGTAAAGTTCGGCCAATTGCCGCACCGGCTGATCCAGGTTAACCAACAGCACGCTCACCAACAACCAAGCCAGCAGGCCGCCAAACAGACCAAACCACATACCATTGTATAAAAATGGCCTGCGGATAAAACCATCACTACCACCAATGAGCTTAATCACTTCGATCTCGTCATGCCGGCTCTGAATCGCCAGACGAATGGTGTTACCAATGATAAACAACACGGCCAATGCCAGCAGTCCACCCCACAGCAGCACAGCGCGCTCAGCCAGGCGGATTAAACCATGCAGACGCTGCAGCCATTCCAGATCCAATTGGGCCAGATCCACCTCGGAACGCTGAGACAAGCGCTGTCGCAATGCTTCTACTGCAACAGGTGCCTGAAATGCCAGCGCCGGGTTCACCAGCATGACCCCAGGCAAGGGATTCTGATCCAAAAGTTCTAAAGCATCGCCCAAACCAGATGTTTTTTTAAATTCCTCCAGTGCTTGCTCTGGGCTGATATATTCGAGGCTACCGATCTCGGGCCAGCTATTTAATTCTGTTGTCAAACCCGCCAGTCCCTGAGCAGGTAACTTGGCCTGCAAAAACAGAGACACTTGCGCCGACGTTTGCCAACTCGCCCCCAGACTATCAACTTTGCTGAGAAAAACATGCAGGGTTGCTGGCAAGGCCAGCGCAATACCGATCACCATAATAGTCATCAAGTTACCACCTAGTGAACGTCCCAGTTGGGCCAAGGTGGTGGTGAGCACATGAAAATGCAAGGCAAAATAATTTCGTAAACGCTGTTTTAGGCCCGCGCGGCTGCGCTGTGCTGATGGCCTTGACGGTTTGGCTCTTACCGGTTTAAGCACCGCCGAGCCCTCCCTGATCAGCAAGCAAACGCCCCTTGCTTAACACCATGATACGCTTATCCATTGCGCCGATCAGTTCCAGGTCATGCGAAGCAATCAACACCGTCACTCCCACTTGATTAAACTGCTCAAACAACAACATAATCTCACGCGATAAAGCCGGATCCAAGTTGCCGGTAGGTTCATCCGCAATCAGCACCTTGGGACGATTCACCACTGCCCGGGCAATACCAACCCGTTGTCGCTCACCACCGGAAAGATAAACCGGAAAGTCATTTTCCCGCTGCAACAACCCGACCTTATCCAGCGCCGCCCTGACCCGCCGCCCGACTTCACGCGGATGGTGCGCCCCTGAAACCAGTAACGGCAGGGCAACATTGTCAAAAACAGTCCGCTCATTGAGCAGTTTACTGTCTTGAAAGATGACCCCTATGTCACGCCGCAATGCCGGAATTTTGCGCCGTTTCACCCGCACCAGCGGTCGTTCATCAATGGTGATACTGCCAGCACTGGGGCGCTCGATGAGGGGAATCATCTTCAATAAAGTGCTTTTACCGGCACCGGAGTGACCGGTGAGAAAGACCATCTCAGCCTTTGCAATATGCAAGCTGATATCCTTCAAGGCGTCAAAGCCGTTCGCATAACGCTTGCTGACATTGCTGAACTGAATCATGTCTGTTTAATTAAATCTCGCACACCATTATCAAATATAAATGAAAGTCTGAATGCAGTACAGTGTCGTAAGGTGGCCAAATCACACGGCCTTCCATTCAGGCGACACAACTCTGGGGCTGTTATTCTGCCTCGATAGCCTCTGGTTTAACCAGCAACGCATCAATAAACTCTTCCGCATTGAAATCACGCAGATCATCAATACCCTCGCCAATACCAATCAAACGAATCGGCAACGCCAATTTTTTGGTAATGGCAAATACGACTCCCCCCTTGGCCGTACCATCAAGCTTGGTCAGCACCAGCCCGGACACATTCACCGCTTTATGGAACTGCTCTGCCTGAATAACCGCATTTTGGCCAATACCACCATCCAGCACCAACAACACTTCGTGTGGTGTGTTTTCATCCAATTTACCCATCACCCGTTTAACTTTTTTCAACTCTTCCATCAGGTTAGACTGGGTATGCAAACGCCCGGCGGTATCAACAATCAAGACATCCACTTTACGCGCCTTGGCTGCCTGCACGGCATCATAGGCGACCGAAGCAGGGTCAGAACTGCGTTCCGTTGCAACCACTGGAATATTATTACGCTCGCCCCAGATTTGCAGCTGCTCCACCGCAGCGGCACGAAAGGTGTCCCCCGCCGCCAACATTACCGACTTGCCTTGAGCCTGAAAACGCTTGGCCAGTTTGCCGATCGTCGTGGTCTTGCCTGCGCCATTAATACCGACCATCAGGATGACATACGGATCAGATTGATTTTCAACAACCAGCGGTTTGCTCACTGGCTGCAGAATTTCGAGCATGTTTTCGCGCAGGGCAGCAAACAGAGCATCAACATCACCCAGTTGCTTACGTTTCATTCGTCCGGTAAGGTCGTCGATAATTTCCATGGTGGCATCAACCCCCACATCGGCGGTCAATAGCTGGGTTTCAAGCGCATCAAGCACATCGGCATCGATAGCCTTTTTACCGACAACTAAACTGGCAACACCCTCACTGATATTAGTACTGGTGCGGCTAAGACGCTCTTTAAGACGGCCGAAAAAACCGGTTTTTGCAGGCGTCTCCTGCTCTGCAAGCCTGACAGAGGGGGCGGCGGTCGCTTGTTCTACTTCAGGTGAGGCCGACTCAGCCTCATCCTTCTTTTTTTTGCCAAAACCAAACATAAAACCTCTTGGCTACAAGTATATGTTGTTGAGTGAATTGTTTGAGTTCATCGCGGTCGAAATATGGATGAATTTCAGATAGGCTATGCTACCACACTGGATTCCAAAGCTGGCTACTCAAAGGGAATAAGAGAATGAAAACCAGATTAACACTCGCAGCACTGTTCAGTTTTATCCTCGGCGGCTGCGCCACACTGCAACAAAGTAACACCCCTGCCAATCACTCAAGCAACAATACCGCCGTACACGAGTACCAACTTGATAACGGCATGAAAATTTTCGTTAAGGAAGATCATCGCGCCCCAGTCGTTGCCGCCATGGTTTGGTATAAGGTTGGCAGCAGTTATGAAAACAACGGCACTACCGGCGTGTCGCATGTGCTAGAGCACATGATGTTCAAAGGCACCGAGAAATACGGACCGGGTGAGTTTTCACGCATCATTGCCGAAAATGGCGGCAAGGAAAACGCCTTCACCAGCCGCGACTACACCGCCTATTTCCAGCGCCTGCATAAAGATAAACTCGAAATCAGCATCCGCATGGAAGCCGACCGCATGCGCGGCATGGAGGTAGCTGATGAGGAGTTTGCCAAAGAAATTCAAGTTGTCATCGAAGAACGGCGTATGCGTACCGAAGATAATCCCGAATCACTCACTTACGAGGCATTTAGCGCTAGCGCCTATACCACCAACCCCTATCGCCGCCCGGTAATTGGCTGGATGAATGACCTGGAGCATATGACCGCCCAGGACATCCGCGACTGGTACCAGGTCTGGTATGCACCCAA
>JAJRWO010000299.1 GCA_024276775.1 Gammaproteobacteria bacterium
ACAACCTATTTTATCCTCAGCAATCACCATTGAAACCAAGCTGGCCAATGAAATACCAATGGTGATGGCAGATAAAATACAAATGCACCAAGTGTTAATGAATCTTTGCATTAACGCCAGAGATGCCATGAACGGCGGGGGTTCACTATCTATCACGCTAGAATATCGACAGAACATTGCGCTAGAGTGCAGCGCCTGCCATATCCCCATCAATGGCGACATGATTGAACTTGCCGTCAAGGATAACGGTGCCGGAATAGATGCCAATCTACTCAGAAATATTTTCGATCCATTTTTTTCCACCAAAGAAACTGACAAAGGAACGGGTATGGGACTGTCAGTGGTTAATGACATTATCCACAAACACCACGCGCATATTGTTGTGGACACAGATTCAGATAAAGGCACAACCTTCAGGCTTTTATTCCCAGTCGCGCAAACCGCCGAAAACAAGAGCAGCACAGCCGTCAGCACAGATAAACACCACATTCTCCTGGTGGATGATGACATCAGTGTCGCTTTTTTTCTAAAAGAACTCCTGGAACTCAACGGCCATCGTGTCACCGTCTTAAATGACAGTTTAGAGGCGCTAGAGGCAATAACAGCACAACGGAATATGTTTGATTTATTGATTACCAGCCAAACAATGCCGAACATGACCGGTGGAGAACTGGCAAATGCCATTCGGACTAAAAACCTCAACATACCGGTTATTTTATGTACAAAAGCTGACGTGCCAAATGCAAAATACAGTGTGGCAAAAATATTAAGCAAACCGCTTGAAAGTAAGCAACTACTTCAAACCATTAACGAATTATTGCCTGCCGACAAGTCCGTTTATTCAATGTCATAGTTCAGTCATAAAGCAACCTGGGGGCTGCTGGCAAACGCCACTCGACGAAAAACTCACCGATTGTCAGCCAGGATTAGCCTCTATTGACTTTCCCTTCCACACGTATTCCAATGAGTTCACAATTTATTCATCATTGGTAATACTGCCCAAGACCCAGGTGGAATATTAGCCATGCAACTGCTCGGTTTTAAAGATTACACACAACAAGGTCAACGACTGGCCCAGGCACTTGAACTCAAATATTCTGAAGTGGCCATTCATCACTTTCCCGATGGCGAAAGCAAGGTCACCCTACCGGAAATCAGAGATGATAAAATTATCTTTTGCCGCAGCCTCAACCACCCCAACGACAAATTAATTGAACTCTTTTTGGCCGCTGAAACCGCCAGGCAACAAGGTGTAAAACATATCACCCTGGTGGCACCCTATTTCTGTTACATGCGCCAAGACACTGCCTTTCATCCAGGTGAAGCGATTAGCCAAAAAACCATCGGCCAGTGGCTGGGACAACAGTTTGATCGCCTCATCACTGTCGACCCCCACCTACACCGTATCGATGGCCGGGCTCAAACCATTCCCAATACTACGACAACCTGTCTGTCGACGACCAAACTGATGTCCGAGTTTCTCGCCAACCGCCCCAACCCACCGCTGTTACTTGGCCCGAATAGCGATTCAGAACAATGGCTGATGCAAATTGCAGAACACCGCGGTCTTGATTGGGAAATAGCCGGCAAACAGCGTCATAGTGATCACAACGTTGAAATCATGCTGCCAGACATCGATTTTAAAAAGCGCATTATTGTTATCGTTGACGATGTTGTCAGCACCGGCCACACCATTGCCAAAGCAGCTAAGGCTCTACGTCAACGCGGGGTGCAAACAGTCAACTGTCTCATCACCCACCCATTGTTTGCCGGTAATGCTGAGCAAATTCTGTGCAATGCCTGCATCAACCACATCTGGAGCACAGACAGCATTCATCATCACAGCAATGTTATTCAGCTCGCGTCATTGCTGGCTGAAGCCATTAAAGACCAGGACTTGAAACGCTGAACATTTTGCCTCAGAGCACCCTTTACAAACGTTGTTATACACTTGCTGCTCCTCAGCGCTAGCTAATAACGACCAGACACCTTTTCCTCGACGATGCCCTGCATTAAATCCATCACCTCGCCACTAGCCGCCTCAATCTCCTCAAACATTGCGACTATTTCAGTCAGAGAATCGGTATTATTAGCCCAGTCAGTCTGAAGAATATTGAGTATATGACGCGCACCATCATGGACGCGTACATGCGGTGGCTCCAGCGCCGAATAAGACGGCATAGTCCCAAACTGTGCATGCGTCTCCTCACCGTCATACCACTTACCCAAACGACAATTATGATGATCAACGGATGCTGCCTGGCCTTCTGCAGAATCTGCACCCAGCTCAAGCGAACGGTAGGTGTTTTGTTTAAACAGCATGTGATCCAATTTAGTCAACGTTGCAAAGGTTCTATCCCGCGATTGATCAAGCTGCACAGAAGACTCAAGTGCTGATGCTGCAAACTCAGAAAGATCGGCATCGAAACTGCCAATGGCTGCCGTTGACTCGTCGGTAATCTGTTTCATCGAACCGGCATTTTTCAACATTACCTTAGCCTCAGCACTGAAGGCATCGATAATAGGGGCAATCTCCTGCGTTGCTTTTTTGGTGTTTTCTGCCAAAGTACGTACTTCATCTGCCACCACGGCAAAACCACGCCCCTGTTCACCGGCACGGGCTGCCTCAATCGCTGCATTCAAGGCCAGCAGATTGGTTTGTTCCGCAATGTCAGTAATCACCTTCATAACATTTGAAATTTCACCGGTGCGCTCACCCAGAGCAGAAATCGTACTGTCGGTTGCATCGACAATGTTTGTCAGTTCGCCCAGATTGCGCAGCACATTGCCAATCTGCTGGCTACTCTGCTCGGCACGCTCAGCCGTATTTTGGGCCATACCCTGCACCTCTTCCATTTGTCTGTTGACATGCGCCAAATCACCTTGGGTATTTTTGAGATTGCGCAACAGGTTTTCAGTATTGAGATGTGACAAACGACTCAGCATTTCATTTTTACTGCTATCTTTCTGATTTTCACAAATAGTATCAAGAGAATTATTCAGCTGAGCCATCACCTTTTTCAAATCACCATGCAAACCCGCCGAAATGGGACGGCGAAAATATTTACCCTGACTGGCATAGTCAAACGACGTTTGCACCTCGCGAAAAAAGGCTTCTAACTGATCAAGCATATCGTTAACATGCCAGGCCACTTTACCCAGTTTGTCATCACGCTCTATATTCAAAACCCGACGAGAAAATTCTCCCGCTGCCGTTTCTGACACCACAATATCAATACTATCAAGCAAGGCATCGTCACTGGCACCCGCGCCAAAACACCACACCAAGATGGAATA
>JAJRWO010000300.1 GCA_024276775.1 Gammaproteobacteria bacterium
AATGGACGTTATATAATTTCCATTCCTTATCATTAGGATATGGTTAGTGAGATTTGGATGAGAATTTTTTTAAGCGCATTCCTGTTTTTATTTCTGCTCCCCGTTAGCCAGGCAGAGCTGGCACGAGTGGCTGTTGCTGCCAATTTTTTGGCTACGGCCAAGGCGCTTGCACCTTTGTTTGAAAAACAGTCTGGGTATAAATTGCTGATCAGCGGCGCATCGACAGCAAAACTATATGCCCAGGTCATCAATGGTGCGCCTTACGATGTATTTTTGAGTGCGGATCAAAAACATCTGTTGAAACTCGAACAGGCTGGCAGATTGGTGCCGGGGAGTCACTTTATTTATGCCACGGGAAAAATTGTACTTTGGCGTTCAGAAAAAATATTGATTGATGAAAGCCATTTGATTTCTGCTGAATTTAACTGGCTTGCTATTGCTAACCCCCGCACGGCCCCTTATGGCCAGGCAGCGTATCAAGCGTTGAAAAATATGGGACTGTGGCAGACAGTACAACCAAAACTAGTGCAAGGTGAGAGCATTGCCCAGGCATTTCAGTTTGTGGCGACAGGTAATGCCCAACTTGGGTTGGTGGCATTATCCCAAGTGTTAAATCCAGCCAACCCTTATAATAGAAAACACTATTGGTTGGTGCCTGAGGATCAATATGAGCCTTTGCAGCAAGCGGCTGCATTGTTGGAACGTGGTCGGAATAATTTGGCAGCAAAACAGTTTTTACAATTTATTCGCAGTGATGCAGCAATCAATATCATGCATAAATATGGCTATTACTAATGTCAGGCATTGATTTCACACCCGTTTGGTTAACGTTGCAACTGGCTAGCGTTACCACGGTGATTCTGTTGTTATTGTCTACACCGCTGGCCTGGTGGCTAGCTCACAGTCGCTCGCGCTGGGCGGCGATTGTAGAGGCCGTGGTTGCTTTGCCCCTGGTCTTGCCACCGACAGTGTTGGGTTTTTATCTTTTAATTACATTAGGTGCGAATGGCTTTATCGGTGGCCCATGGTCTGAGTTAACAGGCGCGTCTTTGGTATTTACGTTTACTGGACTAGTGATTGCCTCGGTATTGTACTCGCTTCCGTTTGTCGTCCAGCCATTGCAAAATGCCTTTGTTGCGATTGGCCGTAAACCGTTGGAAGTGGCCTGCTGTTTGCGTGCCTCAACTGCGGATGCCTTTGTCAGTGTCATACTGCCGCTGGCGAAGCGTGGTTATATCACTGCAGCAGTGTTGGGGTTTACTCACACCATGGGTGAGTTTGGCGTGGTGCTGATGGTGGGGGGCAGTATTCCGGGGCAAACCCAGGTATTGTCCATCGCTATTTATGAACATGTTGAGGTGCTTGATTACAAGGCAGCACATGTGCTTTCGGCGGGCTTGCTGGGGTTTACTTTTATTGTGTTGATGATGGTTTATATCTTTAACAGACGTTTTCCTGTTCATGAACACTAGATTGAAAATCCGTCTAGGTGTTGCCTATGACGGTTTTGACCTCAAGCTTGACCTGGATCTGCCTGGCCGTGGCGTGACCACATTGTTTGGTCCATCCGGTTCTGGCAAGTCGACATTGTTACGTTGCCTGGCAGGACTGGAGCGAAGTCGGACAGGGTTTATTAAACTGGCTGATAGTGTTTGGCAGGATGAGGGCGCAGGTATTTTTTTGCCCACCCATCAGCGGCCACTGGGGTATGTGTTTCAAGAGCCACGTCTGTTTAATCACCTGACTGTGCGTGGCAATCTTGAGTTTGGTTTTAAGCGCACGCCTGCTAACGAGCGGCGTCTGGGTTGGAATCAAATCATCGAGCTGTTGGCCTTAAGTCATCTATTGGATCGTAAGCCTCAGCATCTGTCTTTGGGTGAACAACAGCGCGTGGCGATTGGTCGCGCCTTACTGGCCAGTCCTAAATTGTTGTTGATGGATGAACCGTTGGCTTCGTTGGATATCGCCCGCAAACGTGAGGTATTAGTCTTTATTCGCAAGCTGCATGACGAGCTGGATATTCCGGTGGTCTATGTCAGCCATTCGCTGCAAGAGGTATTGCAAATTACCGATACCCTGGTGTTGTTACGCGATGGCAGGGTGATTGCCAGTGGCCCTATAACAGCATTGTGTTCGGAGTTGAGTTCGTATTTAGCCGATATGGCTGGCTCGATACTGGAAACAACAGTGCTGGCACACGAACCGGAGTTTGCCCTGAGTCGGTTAGCATTTAGTGGTGGTCAGTTGTATGTGCCGATTCAGGACTGTGATGTTGGCCATGCTTTACGAGTACATGTGCTGGCGCGCAATGTGAGCATTGCTTTGGAAAAACCACCCATTTCCACCAGCATTCTCAATATTATTGAAGCCAAAATAATAGCGATTTCTGAGCCGGAAGCGGGCCAGCATTCTGTGCAGATAAAACTGGATGTGGGGGTACCATTATTGGCAAATATTAGCCGTAAATCTTTGCACACCTTGGCGCTTGAGCCGGGACAGAAAGTATATGCCTTGGTTAAGGCCGTCGCACTGGCGCAGGGATTGGTGGCGGTTTAGCGTCGCTCTGGGCAGGGGGTGAAAGAGGGGATTTTGCCACATTCAAAGGCAACCTCTTCAAGGACACAAAGTAGACCATCGGTGTTGGCTGTTGATAACAAGGTGGCCGAGTTCCCTGAGAGAGCTATAGTCAAATCTGGTGTATGACATGTCAAGTGGCTTCCTGTTGCTGACCCGTATCCTGTTTAATTCTGTTGGTAAATTTAACAGCTGTTGTGGAGTGGTCTCCTTTAACGGGATAAGCTTGAAAAAACTCCTGTACTGGACGATAATACTAGTATGGTCTACAGATGGAGTTTTCAATATGAAACAACACCCAATATCTCAACCACAGCCACAGCCTGATGCAAGTCTCATCGCCAATACCGCGTTACAAGCATTCTTTACCCTTTCCGAGCATTGGCAGTTATCGACCAGGGAAGAACAAAATTTGCTGGGGTCTCCCGCCAAATCGACGTTTTTTAAGTGGAAGTCAGAGAAAACGGCTACCCGACTCAGCAGGGATACATTGGAGCGGGTCAGTTATCTGCTTGGAATATACAAGGCACTGAACATTTTACTCCCCACTGCCAAGGCGGCAGATGAGTGGCTGCGCAAACCCAATACAGCTCCCCTATTCAACGGCCAGAGTGCGATTGATCGCATGCTTGCCGGGAGTTTAATCGATCTGGCGGATGTGAGGCGTTACCTCGACGCTCAACGAGGAATGTAATGACGCCAATTGTCGAACTCGATTGGAATCATCAATACCGCATCATTCCATCGATATATCCCCCGATCAACTTTTTTGAGACGCTGGTTGATCCTGCGTTGATGGATACACTTTATTATATTGAATCACTGACCAATGATCGCTTACGCCAAGCGGTTGGCGATATTGCGTTGGTGTCAACTGAAGATCGAATGGCAGGGCCGGGATCAACCCCCGTCATGGCTGCATTTACTCATATTGGTAGCAGCAGCCGCTTCAGCGATGGCAACTACGGGGTTTATTACGCTGCCAATAACATGGACACCGCGCTGGCCGAAAGTGCGCATAGCCGCAGTATTTTTCTGGCATGTACAAATGAAGCTCCAGGCGAGATTGATATGCGCGTTTACATTGGGGAGGTGGCCAAGCCACTGTACGATGTTCGTGGCATGGGTTATGACGATCTACATTTGCCTGATGAACATCGGTATTCGCAAGCGTTTGGTCAAACCATGAAAGATGCGAATGCCTGGGGGATTGTTTACCGTTCTGTGCGGTATTCAGGTGGAGAATGTATCGCCGCACTACGCCCGCCTGCGGTCACTGCCCCCCGACAAGGCTCGCATTTCGCCTATGTTTGGGATGGCAACAAGATCACTCATGCGTACCAGAAAATCTTAACAAAGCAATTTTAACTGCCTTTTGGGTGGGGTGGCATAAAGCCAGCAATTCAGCAGCTCTATAGCTCAGCGTACCAAAAGCACGCCAGTATCCTGGTCATAAAGTTTAGAGTAGCTCTGAGTAGGGGGTGAAAGAGAGGATTTTGCCACGTTCAACGGTTACCCCTTCAGGCACACAAAGTAGACCATCGGTGTTGGCGGTTGATAACAGGGTGGCCGAGTCCTGAGAAGCATAGGGCTGCGCCAGCATTTGACCCTCTTGATTGACTACTAGGGAGACACGTTTGTATTCGCGACGATTGTCTGGCCTGGATTGTTCAAAATC
>JAJRWO010000301.1 GCA_024276775.1 Gammaproteobacteria bacterium
AGTTTTAGATGCGGTACACAAACTGAATAGCCGCCCCAGAAAATGCTTGGGTTATAAAACTCCGTATGAAGTTTTTGAAGAGCTGACCGGCATTAATGAAAAAACATTAACGGGTTATGCACTTATGACTTGAATTCAGGTAAATAAAATCAGTATAGAATTTATTTTACTTAATATCAATTACTCTGACCCCTTTGATTCTTGACCCCTTTGATTCTTTGATTTTTGATTCTGAAGGATTATGGAAATGCCCGATCATCGATTCTGGAAATACAGAAAAAATGATCGGATAAAACCAGAATCAATGATCACCATGTTCCAGAATGGGTGATCGGCTAAAATCAGAACGGGTGATCGGAATGGGCCGGAATACGCAGGTGGCGGTGTCTAGTGATGAATTGAACGAGCGTAAACTGCCGGATAATACGGTGTTATTCAAGCGCTCGTGAGCGATGATCGTTGTTGTCTTTCGGGCTGAGAAGCAATGCTCGGCAAGAATTGTTACAATTGGATTTTCAGCGATTGGATCAGGCCTCCTTCCGCCAGCGCTTATCTAAAACAGGGTTCTCAAAATGAGTGATGTTAAACAATATATGACTGAGGTTGGTCAGCGTGCTCGTATTGCTTCACGCGTGGTCAGTCGTGCTGAAACAGCAGAAAAAAATGCCGCTTTGAACGCTATTGCCGATGTCATTGAGGCGCAGCAGGCGGTTTTGCTGGAGGCCAATGGTAAGGATATGAAGGCCGGTCGTGATAGTGGTCTGGATGCGGCGCTGTTGGACCGTCTGGAGCTGACACCGGCAGTGGTTGCCGGAATGGCGGAGGGGTTGCGTCAAATCGCCGCTTTGCCTGATCCTATTGGTGGCATCAGTGATATGAATTACCGTCCCTCGGGTATCCAGGTAGGTAAGATGCGCGTACCTTTGGGGGTGGTTGGCATTATCTATGAGTCGCGCCCGAATGTAACGGCGGATGCGGCTGGCTTAGCTTTGAAGTCGGGTAATGCAGCAATTTTGCGTGGTGGCAAAGAGGCGATTCACTCTAACCAAGCGATTGCGCAATGCATTCACGCCGGTTTGGAAAAGGCGGGTTTGCCTGCGGCGGCGGTACAGGTGGTGGATACCACTGACCGTGCCGCTGTCGGTCAACTGATTACCATGCCCGAATATGTTGATGTGATCATCCCGCGTGGTGGCAAAGGGTTGATTGAACGTATCAGTCAGGATGCTTGTGTGCCAGTGATTAAGCATTTGGACGGAATTTGTCATGTCTATATTGACGATGAGGCTGATTTGGAAAAGGCGACCCAAATTGCCTTTAATGCCAAGACCCATCGCTATGGCGTATGTAATGCCATGGAGACCTTGTTGGTGGCCGAGGGCGTTGCCGAGCAGGTGTTACCTGAATTGGCAGGTATGTACAAAAAAAAGGCTGTTGAGCTGCGTGGTTGTTTAACCACCTGCAAGGTAATTGATGGTGTGATTCCTGCCACTGAGGAAGATTGGGCAACGGAATATTTGGCACCTGTGTTGTCTATCCGTGTCGTCAAAGATGTGGATGAAGCGATGGATCATATTGCCCTATACAGTTCGGGGCATACGGAGTGCATCATTACCGAAAACTACACCAAGGCACGCCGTTTTCTGCGTGAGGTGGACTCCAGTTCGGTGATGGTTAATGCCTCAACACGTTTTGCCGATGGCTTTGAATATGGCCTGGGAGCCGAAATTGGTATTAGCACCGACAAGTTTCATGTCCGTGGTCCGGTGGGGCTGGAAGGGCTGACGTCGCAAAAGTACATCGTCTTGGGTGATGGTCAGATCCGCCAGTGATCGGGATTTTTGGTGGCACATTTGATCCGCCTCACTTTGGCCATTTAAGGCCGCTGCTGGAAGTGCAGCAGGCGCTGGCGCTTGATGAAGTTCGTTTAATCCCCTGCTTTATTCCGCCGCACCGAGCTGTGCCGGATGCCAGTGCTGAACAACGACTGGCAATGTTGCAGCTGGCGGTGTCAGAAGCGCCGGGGTTTATTGTTGATCCGCGTGAATTGCAGCGTGGCGGGCCATCATACATGGTTGATACTTTAGCTTCATTGCGTGACGAACAGGGTGTTAACAAATCACTGGTTCTGATTATAGGCCTGGATGCTTTTGTTAGCCTGGATCGTTGGCATCGGTGGCTGGAATTGATTGAGCTGGCTCATGTTGTGGTAATGCAACGTCCGGGGGGAGCGTTGCCTAAAACAGGTGCCGTTGCCGAATTAATGGAACAGGTTCAGGCATTGGCTGTGCTTGAACTGCAGCAACAGGCGGCGGGCAAGATTTATTTTCAGCCAGTGACTCAGCTGGATATTTCAGCCACTGCGATTCGTGAACAGTTGTTTCGTGGTCAGGATGTACGATTTTTAATGCCGGGCAGTGTGCGGCACTACATAGAGACCCAGGGTCTCTATAAATGTTGAGAGAGATAGATGAAAGAAGTAGACGTGATAAAAGACCTGGCAATTAAAGCCCTTGATGATATGAAGGCTGTTGACTTGGCGGTGCTGGATGTGCGAGGCAAATCCAGTGTGACCGATTTTATGGTGATTGTGAGTGGTACTTCAGGCCGACACGTTAAGGCCATGGCCAATAATGTTGTGGTTGAGGCGAAAAAGGCAGGCATTAAGCCTTTAGGTGTTGAAGGAGAGGCAAGCAACGAGTGGGTGCTGGTGGATTTGGTTGATGTTGTGGTTCACATCATGCTGCCTGAAACACGTGATTTTTATCAGTTGGAAAAACTCTGGGACGCCGGTTCGGTTGAAAAATTGGCCGAAATCAGACCCAGTACATAAGTGCATATTCACCTGATAGCGGTCGGGCAGAAGATGCCCGGCTGGGTCACAAAGGGCTATGGCGAATACGCCAAACGCCTGCCACAAAATTTCAGTATAAAATTGATCGAAATTTCCCCCGGACATCGCAGTAAAAGCCGTGACCCTAAACGTGCCATCGAAGAAGAGAGCATCAAGGTTCTGAATGCCATTCCGGCAGGCGCGCATGTGATTGCTTTGGATGAGCGCGGCAAACAGTGGAGTACACTCAAGTTATCGGATCAAATGCGTGACTGGATGCAGAATGGACGTGATGTCGCATTGCTGGTGGGTGGGCCTGATGGTTTGTCACAAAAGTGTAAACAGAGAGCGGAGCAACGCTGGTCGTTGTCTCAATTAACCTTGCCACATTCTCTGGTGCGTGTATTTCTGTCAGAACAGCTGTATCGTGCCTGGAGTCTGACTCAAGGCCATCCATATCACCGCGAGTAGCGTTAAAATGAAGTATTTATCTCGATATAATGATTTTAAATATAGTCCGTTAAACAATCTTCAAATTCAATCATAAATTGATTTAATGCGGGTTTCCAATCTCGAATAGGCATCGTACTCAAAGCGATAGACGCTCCATTTTTTTGAGGCCGCTTGAATGTATGGAATAATCGATTGGTTCGAAAGCATGTCCAAAAAATACGCGCTTAACCGATGAGCGAAAGCCATCTCTTGCAGGCTTCATTATTCGTACCCCGCTGTCTTATGAATCCACGAGTGCCAGCAACAGTCCAAGCTCAACCTTCATCTGCTGTTCACTTGGGGCGCAGATATTAATGTGGCCAACCTTACGGCCTGGTCGTTCTGTTTTGCCATACAAGTGCAGATGAGCGTGACGATTGGCCAACACCGTTTCGATGGCGGGAATGTCACCAATCAAATTGACCATGGCGGCATGACCAATGGTATCAGTCGCTCCCAGCGGCAGGCCTGAAATAGCACGTAGATGATTTTCAAACTGACAGGTAATCGCACCGTCTTGGGTCCAGTGACCAGAGTTATGCACCCGCGGGGCAAACTCATTGGCCAGCAGGCTATCGCCCGCTTGAAACAGTTCAAGCGTTAGCACCCCGACATAATTCAGGCGGCCCAGAATGCGCTCGGCATACTCAACTGCCCGAGCCTGCATGGCATCACCGGGACGGGCAATAGAAAGACGTAGAGTCCCGTTACGATGCGTGTTTTCAGTCAAGGGATAACAAACCACCTCACCCGTTGTACCGCGCACGGCAATGATAGAAAACTCACGTTCAAATGGCACAAATGCCTCAACCAGCGCTGGAACACCCGCCAAGGCTTGCCAGGCAGATGCTAAATCGTCGGCTTGGTGCAACACCGCCTGACCCTTGCCATCATACCCTTCGCTGCGGGTTTTGATCACCGCCGGCCAGCCAATCTGTGGCATGGCTTGCGCTAACTCTTCAAGGCTATTCACCGCTGCAAATGCGGGTGTGTTTATCCCGAGTTCACGAAACAAGGTCTTTTCCTTAAGCCGGTCTTGTGCGGTGGCCAAAGCCAATTGAGGAGGATAAACAGGCACCTTGCCCGCCAGAAACGCGACCGCTGTGGCAGGCACATTCTCAAACTCATAGCTCACCACATCGGTTTGCTCGGCTAATTGGGCTAATAGCTTTTGGTCAACATAATCCCCTTGTAGTTGCTCAGCCACTGCCGCCGAACAGACATTAACACCAGGATCAAGCACGCTAAACGTCTGCCCCAGCGGATAACCCGCCAGCGCCAGCATACGTGCCAACTGGCCACCGCCGAGAATGCCTATTTTCATTAGCCTTGTTCCCGCGGGTCAGCGTTGGCGAGAACTTTGTTTGTTTGAGTCTGACGAAATTCGTGCAATGCAGCACGAATTTGTGGGTACTTATTCCCTAGCATCGCTGCCGCCAACAGCGCAGCATTGACAGCACCCGCCTTGCCGATTGCCAGTGTCCCCACAGGGATACCTGCCGGCATCTGTGCAATCGATAGCAATGAATCCATGCCATTCAGGGCTTTGGATTGCACCGGTACACCCAGTACGGGGACAACCGTTTTGGCGGCTACCATGCCCGGCAAATGAGCCGCGCCACCGGCACCCGCAATAACCACTTCGATGCCGCGTTCCTCGGCAGCATCCGCATATTCAAACAGTTTGTCTGGCGTACGATGGGCGGATACCACCTCTACCTCATGAGTTATACCCAGTTGCTCAAGTGTCTCGACAGTGTTATGCATCGTATCCCAGTCGGAGGTTGACCCCATGATAATGCCAACCAACGGTTTGTTTTCTGTGGCCATTGAAATGCTCATCTATATGTCATGAAAAAAGTAACGTGATTATACCAGTTTGGCCCAAAAACAGCCTTCAGCCATTTAGTTGCAACAAGCGCAACGATACGTCCACCGTCAATTCAATCTGTTTCAGTGCGGCTGCACGCTGTTTGCCCGCCAGACTGGCACGAAACATATGTGGTGTCATCAACAGCAGATCAGCGATTTGTTGCGTCTCAAGTGTGGCTGTTTTATATGAGGCGATGCCCTGCGCCAACAACGCAAAACCCTGTTGTTCGGCAGTGCTTATCTCTGGAAAATTAGTTTGCTTTATTTCTGTATAAATTACTTTTCGCAACTCAATCAAATGCGTTGGCCTAGCCTCAACCAACAATACCTTGCCATCCTCTTTGAGAATGTTTTTAAAGGCATCAAAGACCGGAAAACCAAACATGCAGACAATGACATCCACCGATGCCGGCATCAAAGGCGGTTGTTTATTGCTTGCCACCAACCAAGTAATGGCCTTGTTACGTCGGGCCGCTGCAATAATGGCAGGTTTGGAAATGTCCAGCCCCACCAGACCCGGCTGAATAGCCTTCTTCAGTAAAGCCTTGGATAGGCATTCAAAATAAAAACCTTCGCCGCAACCAGCATCCAACAAACACATTTTGCTGTTCAGTTGTCCATGGTTATTCAATATTTCAATGAGTTGATCGGCAATCGGGTCATAAAAACCGGCGGCTAAAAAACGCTGTCTGGCGGCGATCATTTCTGTACTGTCGCCAGGAGACTTCGAACGTTTTTGTTGTACCGGCAACAGATTCAAATAACCTTGCCGGGCAATATCAAAACGATGGCCATTAGCACAAGAAAAACTGCGTTTATGCGCATGCAAAGGTGATCCATCCAACGGGCAGGCGAGTTGAATGGCTGTGTTTAAAACCATTTGCCGGTGGCTTTAAAAAATAAAAAGGCCCGCATGGCGGGCCTTTTTAAAGTGGCTAATAACATGAATTAAAAGCCTTTTCAGCAATTAAGTCCCTTTTTTTCGAAGCTTTTTTTTCTTGGCGCGCACCTTTTTATTGGCTGCTACAGCCGCTTTTTGATCGTAGGCCTTTTCCCACTTGGCGGCATAAGAAGCAACTGCTTTATTCATAGCCGCATCTTTTTTCTTAATTGCAGCAGTTTCAGTCAACGCCGCTTTAAGCATAGCGGTTGCTTCAGCAACCGTCGCCTTGGCGACCTTAACGGCTTCAGCAGCCTTGATCTTGGCTGCTTTTGCTCTTACAACAGCATTTTTAGCCGCAGTTGTTTTTTTGCTCTTGGCTGCTGCCATTGCTTTTTTCAAACGATCACTGTCTGCCGTTTTCTTGGCGGTTGCTTTTGTCAATGCTGTCGTCGCACGTTCTTTCGCTTTCGCTTCACGGCTCACGTCAGCCAATGCCATTTTGTGAGCTGCGTTGATTGGCGTTTCAGTCAGTAGATTGACAACTGATATAGATGGTTTTCGACCTGCTTTAGCCTTAGCCCGTGTTTTCGTTTTTGTAGTTCTTTTGACCATTAAATACTCTCCTTTTCCATTGAACTTAATAAAATGCCGGCCTATTTTAATTTCAAACGCTATACGATTGCAAAAAAATAAATTATATATTGTTATCTTATCTCATAATCGGCCACACTAATTAAAAACATTAGGGATTTTAACCTAAAAAACCAGCTGCTCGCGGCGTATATGAAAACTTATTGATTTCACCGGGCTTCAAAAATACCCGCTTAATGTCCCAGCAATGTCAATCAATTAAAAACGGAGAGAGATTTTTATAACGTATATTGATGCGTCATTATTAGCACCTCTAAAAATTGATTGTGACGTCTACGTAATTTGATAAACGCTGTCGCATGGTGACTTGTGAAGGGAAAGGTTGGCTCTTCAATCGAAAAACACTCACTTTAACTCTGTATTTTCCTCAAATCAGGGGCTTATTTTCAAACGTTATATCATTTTCATTCATGAAATGAAAAAAACGAGTGGTAAGCTTTATTCTGGTGAACTGGAAACTGAAGCAGGATGGAAAATTGAGTGATGGTCAGTAATTTGAATAATGTCATCGTGACGGCTAAAAACGATCGTCATATTTCAGAGGCTCAAGCGATTTCAGAACGACTGGCCTTGCCGTTTGTCGCAGAGCTGGATTCAGCGGGTCTGATGTTACGCTTGACTGCGGAGCGACTTGAGCTGGTGCAGGCTGGGCCTGATGCACCCGGCCCGGTTTATGTTGATTTTATTGCTGGTGCGATGGGCCATCGGCGTCGTTATGGCGGTGGCCGCGGTCAGTTGGTGGCCAAGGCGGTGGGGGTTAAAAAAAATAAAATTCCAACGCTGATTGATGCCACGGCTGGGCTGGGGCGTGATGCCTTTGTGCTGGCAAAACTGGGTTGTCGAGTGCAAATGATAGAACGCTCAGCGGTGGTGGCAGAGTTGTTGTTTGATGGTATGCGTCGTGCCCGTCAGGATGATGAGGTGGCGGAGATTATTTCGCGTATGTCATTGCGTGTGGCTGATGCGAGTGATTATTTGAATGGCTTGAGTGAGGCTGAACGGCCTGATGTGGTTTATGTTGATCCCATGCACCCGGAACGCAGCAAGACGGCGGCGGTGAAAAAAGAGATGCGTTTATTCCGCGCCTTGGTGGGGGATGATGAGGATGATGTTAGGTTGTTGCAGGCGGCACTCATGGCTGCTCATAAACGGGTGGTGGTGAAGCGGCCGCGTAAGTCTGAGGCTATTCCCGGGCCTAAGCCCAGTCTGGTGTACGAAGGCAAAAGCACTCGTTTTGATGTTTATTTAAGCAGGTGATCAGAATGATTTTAATCTGGGTTCTGCGTGTGTAAACACTGGCAGGATTTAGATTTAATATTGACGGCCTGTTTTTTGGCCTTCTGGGTTGCTGCCGCGATTACATCG
>JAJRWO010000032.1 GCA_024276775.1 Gammaproteobacteria bacterium
GCCATCATGGCCTGCATATAGGGCAGCAGTAATTGCTCAGGTTTATTGCGTTTCAGCACGCTTTGTACAGCAATATTGTCTGTGCGTAACAAACGGAAATCAGCATTCTGGCTGACTTCAATGGTCTGAAATTTTGTCCGGCGGCTGTAAATTATCTCAGTAGCTGGTTGTTCCACTAGCTTACACCCTCATCCAAATGTGATTCGAAAATTTAAGCCAGTACCTGATTTTTCTATTGAAAACGGGGTATCTGAATAAATCTCGGAAAAATGTCTGTGTTAAACTAAAACAGCCAGAAATTTTCTTGGGAAAATTCATCTTGTCGCTTCTGTTATCGGGCTTGATTGATGGTGCGTCCTAGATCTTTTTCAACAGAATAACAGACCTTAAGGCTATGTTCTGCGCCTGCTGCAAGTATCATGCTGTTTTGCCCGGCATTGGCGCTTTCAACGCAGACCATGCGCAGATAGCCATCATCTCCCATCTGCTCGGCCTTTTTTAGCCACGGGTTCCAGATCACGGTTGACTCGCTGCCGGCTTTGCTGATCCGAATTCGACGTGACAGGCCGGGGTCATGAATGATGCAGTCTGCCTGAGTATTGAGGTAGAGACGATCAACCTCGGCTGAGAATGTTACTGCTCCCGCTTGCTGCTTTTTTTTAAAGGCCTCAACCTTGTCTTGATAGTCACAGCCATCCAGGCCATCGATACTGATGTTGCGAACATCGCTGACAGCGAAGTAGGTGTGCAGTGCTTCGCTGATAGTGATGTCATTCTTGCCGCAATTGCCAGTGAGCAGTTCCATTTGCAGCGTGTGGCCAACGCTAATGATGCATTGTACGGTAGTGGCGTGTGGCCATTGTTGCCTAGCCATATTATTCGCTTCAAGTTCAAGCTTTATTTGTGTTGCGCCGTCTGCCAGTGTACGGGTTTCAATGACTTGCCACTGGCTGGTGCGGGCAAAACCGTGGGCGGGGGCATTGGCTTCAGCAGCATGATCACCAAACCAGGGCCAGCAGATTGGCACGCCACCGCGGATTGATTTTCCGGGTATCAACTTGGCGTCAGGTGACAGCCATACCACGGGCTTTTCGCCTTTGGGTGCCCAGGACATTAGATGGCTGCCTTGTAAGGCGATGGTAGCACTGGCATGTGGGTTGCTGATGCTGACAATGGCCAGACCACTGGGAGCGGTTGTAAATACCAGTTGGTTGGCGATGGAAAACTGGCTGTTTAAAGCCTCAATTTCATTCATTGCATTACTCTCTGCTTAAATGCGTGCGATCCTGCGATGCCTCGCGTTGTTATTGTTTTATCATATTAGCGCATGAGTAGGGTTGATTGAATGGCTGCTATTTCTACTTTGAGCCTAAATTTAGTAGCATGCGTCTTCGAATACAATGAAATGGAGAGAACAAAACGATGAAACGAATGATGATTGGATTGCCGTTGATGCTTTTATTGGCGACGGGTTGCTCTAAAAGTAATGATTATCAGCCAGACAGTGGCGCTAGCGGTGAGGATATTTTCAAGACGGCTTGTGTTAAGTGCCATCAGCCTAAAGAGGGCGGACATTATTTTGAGCTGGATAAAGAAATGGCCAATACCACGGCGATTGGTGACAAAATCGGCCAGGGCAGTTTTTCCATGCCTGCCTTTCCTAATATTCAGGCGGATGCGCTAAAGGACTTAAGTGAGTATGTGTTGAGTCAAAGTAAAGCTGAATAAACGAGTTTGAAGCAATGGCAAAACAGTTATTTATTTTGCGCGGTGTGCCTGATGATGAGGCGGAAGGTCTCTGTGCCGTGTTGACCGAGCAGCAGGTTGATTATTATGAGACCCCAGCGGGTAGCTGGGGGATCTCTATGCCTGCTATTTGGGTAAAGGATGAAGCTCAATTTGATTTGGCCAAACAACTGTTGGATGAGTATCAAAGACAATATCAAACACGGGTTCAAGCTGAATATCAGGCACTTAAACAACAAGGTCAACAGCGGAGTATGGTTGGTCTATTTAAAGAACGGCCACTGCGTTATGTCTCTTATCTGCTGTTTATCGTTGTTCTTATTTATATTTCAGTCAGCCCATTTATAAAGCTTGGCTGACACGACCTGTGAATAACCCAGTAGATAAACAACTGCTGTTGCAAGATGTCCTGAAAGGGGTGTCGCGTAGTTTTTATCTCACACTGCGGGTATTACCCAAGGCTGTACGTGAGCCGATTGGTTTGGCCTATTTACTGGCACGCGCCGCTGACACACTGGCGGATACGACGGTGCTGCCGGGTGAACAGCGTTTGGCACAGTTACATAAATTCAAAGCCTTTGTCGCGCAGCCCGATCCAACGGCTGACTGCGTTGAGATTCAATTTGTATTACAAGGGCGGTTGCAAAATCAGGATGAACAACGTTTGTTGGCACTGCTGCCGCAGCTGTTGGCACTATTGGCACGGCAATCTGAGCAAGATCAAACCCTGATTCGGCAGGTGATCGCCACACTCACTGATGGCATGGTGTTTGATTTAAACACCTTCCCGGCGGAAGGGAGGGGTGAAATCAAGGCCTTACAAGTGCAAGATGAACTTGATCGCTATACCTATCGGGTGGCTGGCTGTGTCGGTGAATTCTGGACCCAGATCAGCATGGCGCATGTGACTGCCTTGTCTCACTGGGACAATCACAGACTCACTGAATGGGGGGTGTGTTTTGGTCAGGGCCTACAAATGACTAATATTCTGCGTGATCTGCCATGTGATTTGCGTCTGGGGCGTTGTTATCTACCACACGCCTGGCTTGATCAACAGCAGTTGAGCGTTGAACAACTGCTGGATAAATCCAACAGTGAGCTGGCACGGCCATTATTGCAGCAAGGCATCGGTCTGGCGCTGCAAAAATTTGAAGCGGCACAAGACTATCTGCTGGCCATTCCGCGTCATTGTATTCGTTTACGTCTGGCCGCGCTGTGGCCGTTGATGATTGGCCTGGGGACACTGGCAAAACTGGCGACCAGTCATCACTGGCTTGATGTTGATGCACGCATCAAAGTTGATCGGCACTGGGTCTATAAAATGATTCTGAAATCATTGCTGATGGTGACCTCAAATACCTTGCTGCGTGGCTGGATTAAAACCGAAGCCAGTAAGAGTCTTGCCGCAGATTAAACATCCTGTAGTGATTGCCAAGAGACTTCGCATTCACCTAATTCAGTTGCCACGTAGGCAGAGTCGCCAGTAATGGTAACGGAAAAGTCCATCGTTCGTTCTACCTGTTTTGCCAATGCCTCTATCTCTTGAGACTGAAAGCGAAAAAAAGACGCTTTCAATTGGTTGAACTTGGCCTGCCCCTGAGTCCACCAAACATCTGATTTTGAATTAAAGCTATAAACCTTAACGGCCGCTGCAAGCCGGGTTGCTTTTTTAATCCTGTCCGCAGCAGGTTCGCCAACATCTATCCATAATGATATTTGGTCATCTAGTGTACGGGCCCATATATCGGGTTCATCCACGTCACTCAGCCCCTTTGTAAATACCAGATATTCCTGAGCATTAATGCAAAACGCTAGCACACGCGCCATCATTCGTTCAAGTGTTTCAGAAGGATGCTGGGCAATGGTTAGGTTGAGTGTGTCGTAATGATTGCGATTGAGGTCGGAAAGCGAAATTCTTAATTTATAGATTGTTGGTTTTATTGCCACAGAAATACCTTCATTATATTTAAAATATAGCGTTTAGATAGGGGGGGTAGCGAATAGGTGCTTGGTCTATCGCCTGATCATTTAAAAGGTTCCTTCTGCAAACACTTGTCTGTAGAATTTAGGGCTTATGACATTTTACGGAGCAGTCGCGCAATGGGCAGAGCCTATCAGAACCGAAAAGATTCCATGGCTAAAACGTCTGACGCCAAGGCCAGAGTCTACAGTAAATACAGTCGTGAGATTTATGTTATAGCCAAATCCGGTGGTATTGATCCAGGTGGAAATTTGGCTCTGCGCGGACTTATTGATCGTGCTAAAAAAGATCAGGTGCCAACCCATGTCATTGAAAAAGCAATTGGCAAGGCCAAAGATGGTGGCGGTGAAGATTTCTCCCCGGCCCGTTATGAAGGTTTTGGCCCCGGTGGTTGCATGGTGATTGTTGACTGCCTGACGGATAACCCTAATCGTACCTTTGGTGATGTGCGTCAGTGTTTCACCAAAACAAAATGTAAAATCGGCACCCAGGGCAGTGTCAGTCACATGTTCGATCATGCGGCTATCCTGGCGTTCAAAGGCGGTGACGAAGAGGCAGTGCTTGATGCATTGTTGATGGCGGATGTGGATGTCAGTGATATCGAAAATGAAGATGGCACAATCACCATGTTCATGCCTCACACCGATTACTTCAAAGCCAAACAGGCCTTAACAGAAGCTTTTGGCGAGATTGATTTTGCCGTTGATGAAATTCAGTTTTTGCCTCAAAACACGGCACCTATAACAGGTGATGATGCAGAGATGTTTGAGAGGTTTATCGACATGCTGAATGACCTGGATGATGTACAGAATATTTATCACAGCGCTGAACTTTAGGCATGGAAATTATATAATATTTGCAAATGGCGCTCTGATTCCTACTTATTAGGGCGCATCAGGCGTATTGCCCGGCGCACCACCCCGATGCCCAGGCCCATTGGAAGTTGTAGCCCCCCAGCCAGCCAGTGACATCCACTACTTCGCCAATAAAATACAGCCCCGGCACATCCTTAGCCGCCAGTGTTTTGGATGAAATGGCATTACAGTCGACACCACCGGTGGTCACTTCAGCGGTGCGATAGCCCTCAGTGCCAGCGGGTTTTATTTGCCAGTTTTGTAAGGTTTGGGCGATGTTTTCAAAGTCCTTATGAGATGTGTTAGCCAGTGTTTTATCTAACAGAGTCGTGTTGATAAAGGTATTGACCAAGCGTTTTGGCAAGTATTTTCCCAATAATTTTTTGATCTGTTGCTGAGAGTGTTGCTGCTGGGTCTGTTTGAATTCGCTGTTTAAATCCAGATCGGGTAATAAATTGATGTGCACTGTTTCGCCCGCTTGCCAGTACGATGAAATCTGTAAAATAGCCGGGCCGCTCAGGCCGCGGTGGGTGAAGAGTATATTCTCGCGAAAGCAGGTGTTGTTATGAGCCACACGGCTGTCGATGGCGATGCCACTGAGCGTTGAGTATTTTTCCTTATCTGCGGGTCGCAGAGTGAAGGGGACTAGTCCTGCATGAGGCTGCCATACCTTGATACCAAACTGTTCAGCGATCTGATAACCAAAAGGTGAAGAGCCCATGCTGGGGATGGATAAACCACCTGTGGCGATGACCAGCGATTGGCAGGTAAAATTGCCTTGAGAAGTTTTGAGGCTAAACCTGCCGTTATCCTGATAATCGACTGTCTGTATTTCAGTGTTGAGTTGGATTTGACTATTCACTTGTTTATTTTCTTGCAAAAGCATATTGAGGATGTCTTTGGCGCTGTTATCACAAAATAACTGGCCATGCTCGCGTTCGTGAAAGGCAATCTGATATTCATGCACCAGGGCCAAAAAATCCCATTGACTAAAGCGGCTCAAGGCAGATTTACAAAAGTGTGGGTTGTGGCTCAAATAATGTTCGGCACTGACATCGTAATTGGTAAAATTACACCGGCCGCCACCAGACATGAGAATTTTTCGGCCGGCTTTATTGCCTTGATCCAGTACCCGCACAGAGCGGCCCCGTTTGCCTGCTTCAATGGCGCACATTAGTCCCGCTGCGCCGGCGCCAATAATGATGACGTCAAGGGAGTTGATAGGTGGTTTCATGCGTTGCTCGTATGATTTCGGCAAAGGTATTTAAATGAAATGATATCAATATTATCTTTATGAGACCTTAAGTTAATGACGCCTGTTGGCAAAAGTTTGTCTGTCTTTGGGGCTTTTATAATATTGTGTCTGCTCCGGCAGGCTTAAATCCCTAAAATGTGTCGAATAATTTTACACTTGCGGGCAAAAAAGAAATATAGCGTTTCTGGTGAATCACATTGGCGACAAAAGTAGCGCCAAATTATCACTGCTGGCTTGCAGTGCTCAGACACGAGAGTCTTTGACTGGTTTGCTTTCTTTGGGGGGGTGCAATTGCTGAAGCAGGCGTTGGCACTGGCGCACGCCTATCGTAACGCTATAGCAGCTCTCCAGGTGGGATGCCAGTCGTTTGCCGCTCCATTGATTAAAAGGATAGCCAAGCGTTGTTGGCTGCTGGTCAAGTTCCTGCGCCAGTCTGAGCAAAGCATCAGCGTCGAGTTTAGTTGGTCTGCCTGTCTTATGATCATCTCGCAGACCCAAAACCCCAAAAGCACTGAAATGCCGTACCCAGCGAGCCACGGTGCTTGGATTATCATCAAACCACCTTGCCACTTCATTAATGCGGCACCCTTGGGCAATTAATAATACAGCGTGTAATCGATGGTTAAGACGCATATTCGTTGAGCTATTGGTTGCTTCTCCCAATGCTTGTGACAGTGTGTTTCTGTCCAGAGTATCTAATGTTGGCATGGCGTTACCCCCGTAATCGTCCTTTGATATGCCCTATTAAACTTATAGTTCACCTTTCTGTTTTGAGCAATGTCTAGCAGTACTTTTGTCGTTTTAATTTTACTGGTGAGAGTGGTTTAGAACTTGCACTGAGAATAGGCAAGCAGTGTTGGTCGTGTTAGCTGCTTAGTAGATATAAATTTTATCAATTATAAAATAAAGGGGTTTAAGTAATGAATACTTTAGGAACAAAAAAAACATTAGGGCTTGCGCTAACGACAGTGCTTGGGCTGGGGGTAACGGGCAATGTCCAAGCGGTGCCTTTTGCCTATGCCGTGGCGGAAATGAATGTTGAGAATTTTTTGATTGACCTTGGTAGCAATGCCACATTGATAAATCCGGGGTCTGTTTCTGAAAGTTCAGCAACCCGTTTTGGGCCTGGGACATCGAACTCTGATCCAGTCGATGCCCTGCACTCATTTTTGGGGGCGGTAAATCCGGGGGAAAATCAGGGGGCGATTGGTCAGCTGGGTGATTACGAGCGCGGTGATGCTCAGATAACGAGTGTTGACGTAGTAGTGGCTGGCGGCAGCGCTTGGAGTATTGCCGAGAGCTATACCTTGCTCGATACCCTTGGTACGGGTTTTGGCGCAAATACTTTAACAGGAATGATTGCCATTGATGGGTCCGAAACAATTGGATTCAATTTTGATGCTACACCATATCTGGAGGTTGAGGTGAGTCCCGATGCTGTCACACCGCCTTCTTTTGCCACCGCCGAGCTGTCGTTCAGTATAACCCTGGTAGATCAAAGTACTGGCGGGGTAGTTTACTCTTGGGCGCCGGATGGCGTAGATGGCAACAGTAGTTCTGGTAATGATAATGAGGCAGATACTGCTGAGGCTAATCTCAATAATGGTATTGTTGTTCATTCTGGTGCACATGACGATCAAAACCATGCAAGAACTTTGTTTAGCTATTCTGATTTTGTAAATCTAGATGAAGGCAACTACAATTTAACCATTGCCATGACGACGCGGGTGGCACAAACAACCGTTCCGGAGCCAGCGATTTTATTGTTGCTGGGTATTGGCTTGATGGGTTTGGTTTATAGCCGTCGTCAGCGCAAGCAGGTTTGTCCCAAGCCCAATAAATTTCAGGTATTTTCTTTAACATAAACCATCTAAACGGGAACCATATGGTTCCCGTTTTTTTACCCTTATTAAATTACAGCTCTGCCGCCAATAATAAGCAGTATTTTAATGACACCGCAACGGTGCTGTGCTCAGTCAGGTAACCAGGGAGGCGCGATGAACGTTTATGTGAGAAATGTGAGTGTACTTTTTTTGACCTTAATAATATTGGTCTGCATGCCGAGTCAAGGCTGGGCTGTTGATGCACCCGGTTGGCAAGCTATCCAGCAGGCCAAGGACTACCGCGATGCAGGCAAGTTGAGGGCCGCGGTGATTGAACTCAAAAACACCTTGCAGCAAAACCCGGAAAATATAGAGGCACGGTTGTTGCTGGGCCAAACCTACCTACAAATGCATAAAGGCCCGCAAGCAGAAAAGGAGTTGCGCCGCGCCCGTCAGTTAGGTTTGGA
>JAJRWO010000302.1 GCA_024276775.1 Gammaproteobacteria bacterium
CACCAGTTATTGCGTCGACTGCATCGTAATCCTCTAGGCACAATGCGCGACTTGGTTAGTCGGCACGCTACCCGTCGGGCTGAACTCTCATCCAACTCTGGTCCATCACCACCCGAGAGTGATAATTAGACAGTCAGGGGTCAAACCCCCCAATGTCATCTTTAATGAACAAGGTAATGCCATTTTAACCGATTTTGGCATTGTCAAATTGGTGGATGAAAAGACCGCCTTAACCCAAACAGGGGGCATACTTGGGACCCCGTACTATATGGCCCCGGAGCAATGGGCCACCGGCCAGACAGACGGACGGACCGACCTGTATGCCTTGGGGGTGATGGTCTACCAGATGTTAACCGGACAAGTCCCCTTTTCTGGAAATACACCCCATCGGATTATGTACGCTCATTTGAATGAGAAACCACCCCCGCCTCAAGCCTTGAATCCAACGTTGCCGCCAGCCGTAGAAAAAGTGCTGTTGAAAATGTTAGCAAAGCCGCCCGACCAACGATATCAAACCGCCGGTCAGTTTTACACGGAGTTGCAAACAGCCCTAATCGGACATAAAACCAAAGATGAGGGAGATAAGCCAAAGCCTCGTAGCTTGCCAAAAACCCTTTGGTTTGGGGGTCTTCTTCTATTGGCTGTTTTGATTGCGGGCGGGATATTTTTGTTTTCAGGAGAGGATACGTCTACCCCGGCGGCTGTTCCCGCTATTCAGGAAGCAAAGGTAGAAATAGACGGTCAAGCTGTGAGCGAGGATTTTTACAAAGTGGCTTGTGGGAAATCTCACCGGCTGGAAATCAAATTGTTAGATAGTGACCGCGCCCGGATTGAGCCGGGCCTATTTGCTTACAATTGGCGATTTGCGCCAGCAGACTCCACGAATGAAGATAGTCTCAATTCGGGTAGTTATGCCAGGATTTATCAAGTTCCCTGTGATTTGAATAATCAAACGGCCATTATTGAAGTGCAACAGGGAGACAAAACTTTGTACACCAAAAGCGTCAATTTTGATATTGACCAGTAGTTGAAAGGAGTGAAATATGAACCTGTTTAGCAAAATAAAGCCAACGATGGTTTTGATGAGCCTGTTGATTGGACTGGTTTTGATGGGAACACTCTCCGGTTGCGGTAATCAACAACCTGCGCCGGTAGTGCTGGTCGGGACGCCCTCAATTGGTGAACCGAAAGTAGGAGCGCCCTCCTCGCAACAGCCGGGAGAGGAAATCGGCATTTCGATAGAGATTGCCAGTACCGGCGGCGTAACCTTAAATTACATCTGGAGTGCTGACGGAGGCGAAATTGTGCGAGGGCAAGGCAGTCCGGCAATTACTTATCGTGTGCCGGACGAACCGGGCACGTACAATGTCAGGGTGAAAGTCGAGTGGGAGGGGCAAAGTATTGAAAAGGTGACTTCGATTAAAGTTAAGGGAGAAGACGCAGCCCCAACGCCAGAACCACCTACCGATACACCTGAACTACCCGCCGATACCCCTACCTCAAAACCCACCAACACGCCCAATCCGACAAATACTCCCAAGCCCCCTACTGATACACCGACTCCAGCACCAACTAATACGCCAAAGCCAACGAACACCCCTCGTCCTACTCCCACACCAACTGCTACTATTGATGCTGACCCGACAGTATATGACAATTTCAATAATCCGGCCAATGATGGTAAGTGGAATGCGGGTCGTTGGAAATATTGGTCCAATCCAGGCAATACGGCAGTTAACCAGCAAGATGGGGTTTTAGTTCTTTCGCGCCAGTCACGTGAGAATGGCGGATTAACACATCCGAATTTCAGCATTGAGGATATCGGTTTTGTTGAGGCCAAAATTATGCTGGAAGACACTATTCAAGCCTCCGGTGGAGATGTCGGCATAGGGTTGTGGAGTTCTAATAATTGGTGGCTTAACTGTAGCGTTTTTGGTAAGCAAGGCAATACAAGTGCTTGGGCTGGTTGTAGTACGGGAGACTCCCTCGACGTTTCCAGAGGATTTCAGGTTTCCTTCAACTCCTGGCACATCCTGCGCTTTGATACAAACCCCGACACAGGCCAAATCGACTTTTCTGTGGATGGGCAATTGATTGGTAATTATGCTCCGCCTAATGTCGATGCCTTCAAAAAGGGACGATTTAATGTGAATTTATCCGTGTGGTCGGAAGATGGCGGACTGGTCACCGGCTACATTGACGATGTACGAATTGGGCAAATGGAGCAATAATATACCACTTGGGAAACTTAAAATTTAACTTGACTTTGTTAATGGATTATGATATGTTCCGATTGTATTATTACTGCCTCAAGATTATTCCGTGAAAACAACACGCTATTTTGAAGAACAAGTTTTACGAAAACGCCCTTTTCTTAAACGTCAGTGGTGCGAACGGGCATTGGACGAGCCAATTTATTACGAAATTCAGCCCGATGACCGTATTCGTTATTGGATTTTTATCCCCGAATTGGGAACTCATTTACGGGTGATAACGTTGGAAGACGGTGAAACAGTTCATAATGCATTTCCAGACCATGCTTTCAAACCTTAAAGAATAGATTATGAAATTTCATTATTATCCAGAGACAGACTCTCTTTATATTGAATTGTCTGAAAAGCCAAGTGTCGATTCACAAGAAGTAGCCCCTAATGTGGTATTGGATTTTGATGCTGAAGGACAACTGGTAGGGATTGACCTTGACCATGCCAGTAAGTTTGTAAATTTATCCCGTTTAGAGGCAAATTCATTACCAGTACAGGCATTTGCGCTTGACTAAAGACTTAAGAGAGAGAACGTTAATTGTCCAAATACGGGCTGCCTAACAAAGCAAATGAAGCGGAATTGGAAAGCTGCGTTTTTATTGGAATTGGTTGGGCCATTGAAGGTTACAAGGCTACAAAGTTCTGTCGCCAACCTTTCCAATCCGCTTATTTGCAGGCGTTAGCTGGCTGAATTGGTACATTTTCAAAACTTGTGTAAGATATAGTGATTTTTAGCAGAGATAAACGGATAATATGCTGAGTAGCAAAGTAGGATTCATTGGCATCTTGTTGGTTTGTCATCAGGTAATAACGATG
>JAJRWO010000303.1 GCA_024276775.1 Gammaproteobacteria bacterium
AGTCATGATGGTGGCGGGATTGGAGTTCACCAAAATAACGCGATAACCCTCTTCACCCAGTGCCTTGCAGGCCTGAGCGCCAGAATAGTCAAACTCACTGGCTTGACCAATGACAATAGGCCCAGCGCCGATAATCAGGATGCTTTTAATGTCAGTACGTTTAGGCATTATTCAACTCGATTGCTTGTACTTAAGGTTGTTTAGCTGCTTGAATCAGCTCAATAAAATGATCGAACAGCGGTGCTGCATCATGTGGCCCAGGGCTGGCTTCAGGATGGCCCTGAAAGCTAAAGGCTGCCACATCGGTACGATGAATACCCTGTAGCGAACCGTCAAACAGCGAACGGTGCGTCGCGCGCAAATTGGCTGGCAAGCTCGCCTCATCCACAGCAAAACCATGATTCTGACTGGTGATTATGACGCGCCTGGCTGCATCGTCAAACACCGGGTGATTACCCCCGTGGTGACCAAACTTCATCTTCACCGTTTTAGCACCGCTGGCCAGAGCCAGCAATTGATGTCCAAGACAAATACCAAACATTGGTACGTTGGTTTCCAGAATTTCTTTGATCGCGGCGATCGCATAATCACACGGTTCAGGATCACCCGGACCATTGGAAAGAAACACACCATCAGGATTCATTGCCAGTACTTCACTGGCGGAGGTCTGCGCCGGCACAACCGTCAAACGGCAGCCGCGATCCACTAGCATGCGCAGAATATTGCGCTTCACGCCGTAATCATAGACAACTACGTGGTGAGGCAGATTTTCTTCAATAGGATGCGGTGCATCTGGCAGGCCAGTGCTGATTCCCCAGCTGCCTTGAGCCCACTCAAACGGCTGACGGGTAGTCACTTCCTTGGCCAAATCCAAGCCTTTCAAACCAGAAAAATCTTTGACAGCAGCCAACGCTATTGTTTCATCCAGATCAGCACCCGCAACGATACAACCGGCCTGAGCACCCTTTTGACGCAAAATGCGAGTCAACTTGCGGGTATCAATATCAGCAATCGCCACCAGATTATGGCGTTTAAGATAAACATCCAGACGCTCTTGTTTACGCCAACTACTGGCAAGCAGCGGCAGATCACGAATCACTAAACCACTGGCGACAATCTCGCCCGACTCTTCATCTTCACTATTCACGCCAACATTACCGATGTGGGGATAGGTCAGGGTAACAATCTGACGACAATAGGAGGGGTCGGTCAGGATTTCCTGATAACCCGTCATTGAGGTATTGAACACCACCTCACCAACAGTCTGCCCTTCTGCACCTATGGCTTTACCATAGAAAGCAGTACCGTCTTCCAAGACTAACAGGGCCGACTTTTCCAATTCATCCTCCAGGAGATAGCTGCAAAAAGCGGGAGGGCTCTTACGCCCTATCCCGCCTTCCAATACTGATACAAAATCGGCAGAATTCTACTTTATATGGATGTCTCTGTCCACGAGCGTCTACAAAAAAAGTCCATATTTCAATCCTTTAGACCCAGCACATCCTGCATATCAAACAAACCCTTGTCCTTATCACCCAGCCAAGCCGCTGCCCTTGCCGCACCGCTGGCAAACGTCATGCGGCTGGTGGCTTTATGGGTGATTTCGAGCCGCTCACCGATATCCGCAAACATCACCGTATGCTCACCAACAATATCGCCGGCACGAATCGTTTCAAAACCGATAGTCTGGCGTTCGCGTTCGCCCGTCTGGCCTTCACGACCATAAATAGCACACGTGTTCAAGTCGCGCCCCAAAGCATCGGCCACGACTTCACCCATACGCAAAGCAGTGCCTGACGGCGCATCAACTTTGTGCCGATGATGCGCCTCGATGATTTCGATATCCACCTCATCGCCCAGTACCCGTGCCGCAATATCCAACAGTTTCAAGGTCAAATTGACGCCAACGCTCATATTCGGGGCAAAAATAACAGACACATCATCAGCCACCACAGCAATCTGCTGCTTTTGCTCATGACTAAAGCCAGTGGTACCAATCACCAACGAGCAGCCTGCCTGATGACAAATATCAAGATGCCTCAAGCTCGCCTCAATCGAGGTGAAATCAATTAACACATCAAACTGTTCAGTCACCGCTGACAAATCATCCACCAAGGGTACACCCAGCCTACCAACACCAGCCAACTCCCCAGCATCCGCCCCCAGCAACGAGTTACCCGTCCGTTCGGTGGCCACAGCCACTGTCAAGCCAGGGTGCTGGTGGCAGGCATCAATCAGATGACGCCCCATTCGACCGGCGGCTCCTGCAATCGCAATTTTTGTTATTTGCCCCACCCTCTCAACCTCCGCCGATTGCTCATGACTACGATTTCAATTCTTCAAAAAACTTTTTCACACCTTTAAACCAGCTATGGGAGCGGGGACTATGCTTGCTATCACCACCTTCCGTGGCCTGTTGAAACTGCTCTAGCAACTCTTTTTGCTTGCGATTCAGATGGACTGGTGTCTCTATTTCCAATCGACACATCAAGTCACCCACAGCACCACCATGAACGGATTTCACTCCCTTGCCACGCAGTCGAAACACTTTGCCAGTTTGCGTCTCAGCTGGAATTTTTAATTTCACACGCCCACCAAGGGTCGGCACATCCAGCTCCCCCCCCAAAGCAGCCATCACAAAACTGATTGGCATTTCACAAAAAAGATCACTGTCTTCGCGGCTGAAAATGGCATGCGAACGCACTTTGACCTGCACGTATAAATCACCGGCCGGGCCACCATTTTCACCCGCCTCGCCTTCACCTGCCAAACGAATCCGATCCCCTGTATCAACACCGGCAGGAATTTTCACCGACAATATTTTCTGTTCTTTAACGCGCCCTTGTCCATGACAGCTGCCGCAAGGATCCTTAATGACCTTGCCCTTGCCATGGCAATGGGGACAGGTTTGCTGCAAGGAAAAGAAACCTTGCTGTACCCGCACCTGGCCATGACCACCACACGTAGCACAGGCAGTCGGATGACTGCCCTTCTTGGCACCCGAACCATCACAGGGTTTACATTTTATATGCGTGGGAACGCGAATTTTAACCGCTGTACCCGCCACCGCTTCTTCCAGGTTCAGATCCAGGTTGTAACGCAGGTCAGCACCACGATAGACATTGGCACCACCGCCACGGGCACCGCCAAAAATATCGCCAAACACGTCGCCAAAGATATCACCAAAATTACCTGCGCCTGCCCCCGCACCACCGGAACCTGGACCACCGCCCCCAGCAGAAGAGCCCACCCCGGCATGACCAAACTGGTCATAGGCAGCGCGTTTCTGGGCATTGGAAAGAACTTCGTAGGCCTGTTTGGCTTCCTTAAATTTCTCTTCTGCCTCAGCATTATCAGGATTACGGTCAGGGTGGTGTTTCTGTGCTGCGCGGCGATAAGCCTTTTTAATGTCAGCTTCGCTGGCGTTTTTTGCCACCCCTAAAATTTCGTATAAATCTCGTTTGGCCATAAACCTAAATTTCAATTATTCACAATGCCATGGTGGCATTTGCGGTTCTTTAACACACAACAACAGGCGGGGTCAAAGACCGCGCCTGCCATCACATTACCTCACTATAATTGACGACTTATTTGTCGTCTTTAACTTCCTCAAACTCAGCATCAACGACATCATCCTTAGCCGCTGATTCAGTCTCAGCCTCAGTACTAGGCTGAGCTTCAGCAGCAGCACCATCAGCACCCTTCTGTGCATAAACACGCTCGGCCAACTTGCCAGAGATTTCAGTCAAGGCCTGAGTCTTGGCTTCAATTTCATCCTTGTCGCGGCCCTTCATGGCTTCTCTTAGGGTTTCAATCGCAGACTCGATATTTTTCTTTTCTTCTGCTTCAACCTGATCACCCAGCTCTTCCATAGACTTGATGGTGGCGTGAATCATGCCGTCGGCAGTATTGCGTGCCGTCACCAGCTCATGGAATTTACGATCTTCCTCGGCATGAGCATCAGCATCTTTGACCATATTTTCGACATCTTCATCAGACAAGCCTGAAGAGGCCTTGATCACAATTGATGTCTCTTTTCCTGACGCTTTGTCCTTGGCCGACACATTCAAAATACCATTGGCATCAATATCAAAAGTTACATCGATCTGAGGGACGCCGCGCGGCGCTGGTGGGATATCACCCAAGTCAAAACGACCCAACGATTTATTGCCTGTCGCCTGCTCACGTTCACCCTGCAGTACATGCACGGTAACGGCGGTCTGGTTATCATCTGCGGTCGAGAAAATCTGGTTGGCCTTGGTCGGGATAGTTGTATTTTTGTCAATCAATTTGGTCATCACACCGCCCATGGTTTCAATGCCCAGCGACAACGGCGTAACATCAAGCAACAGTACATCTGTAACTTCACCCCCCAGAACACCCCCCTGGATTGCAGCACCCACAGCAACCGCTTCGTCAGGGTTTACATCTTTACGTGGTTCCTTGCCGAAGAACTCCTGTACCGCCGCCTGAACTTTAGGCATACGAGTCTGACCACCCACCAAAATGATATCGTCGATATCCGATGCTGACAGCCCTGCATCTTTCAAGGCAATACGACAAGGCTCAATGGTACGTGCCACCAACTCATCAACCAGCGATTCAAGCTTGGCCCGCGTTAGTTTGATGTTCAAATGTTTAGGACCAGAGGCATCGGCCGTAACATATGGCAGATTCACATCAGTCTGTTGACTCGATGACAACTCAATCTTGGCTTTTTCAGCCGCCTCTTTCAGACGTTGCAAGGCCATTGGATCGCTGTGCAGATCAATACCTGTTTCTTTTTTGAATTCATCAGACAAATAATCAATCAGACGCATATCAAAATCTTCACCGCCCAGAAAGGTATCACCGTTGGTCGACAACACTTCAATTTGGTGCTCGCCTTCGATTTCTGCAATCTCGATAATGGAGACATCAAAAGTACCACCACCCAAGTCATAAACTGCGATTTTGCGATCACCCGTTTTTTTGTCCATACCATAAGCCAGGGCGGCAGCCGTCGGCTCGTTGATAATCCGCTTGACATCCAAACCTGCAATCTTACCAGCATCTTTAGTTGCCTGACGCTGTGAATCATTGAAATATGCAGGCACTGTAATGACGGCCTCGGTTACCTCTTCACCGAGATAATCCTCGGCCGTCTTTTTCATTTTCATCAAGGTGCGGGCAGAGATTTCAGGCGCAGCCATCTTTTTGCCATTGACCTCAACCCAGGCATCACCGTTATCGGCTTCAATAATATTGTAAGGCGCCATTTTGATGTCTTTCTGAACTTCGGCATCTTTAAAACGACGCCCAATCAAACGTTTAATTGCATGCAGAGTATTAGTAGGATTGGTCACAGCCTGACGCTTGGCAGACTGGCCCACCAGCACTTCATTGTCATCGGTATACGCAATAATCGAAGGCGTAGTACGGTCGCCTTCGCTA
>JAJRWO010000033.1 GCA_024276775.1 Gammaproteobacteria bacterium
GGATGGTACTCGTAGCTTGCTGGAAGTGCATCTGTTTGATTTTGATGACGATATATATGGTCGTTACGTGGAAGTGGTTTTTTTGCACAAACTGCGTGATGAAGTACGTTTTGCTTCGTTTGATGCATTAAAGCAACAGATCGAGCTGGATGGCGATGCGGCGCGTCAATTTTTTGCTGAACGAAAATAACTTTATTTATATAAAGAATACGAGTACAACATGGCTGATTATAAACATACCTTGAACCTGCCGAAGACGGCATTTCCGATGAAGGCCAATTTGGCTAATCGTGAGCCGAATATGGTCAAACAGTGGCTGGATATGGGCTTGTATGACAAGTTGCGCGCCCAGGGCGAAGGGCGTGAGAAATTTATTTTGCATGATGGCCCGCCCTATGCCAATGGCCAGATTCATATCGGCCATGCGGTGAACAAAGTATTGAAGGATATGATCGTCAAGTCCAAAACCATGAGTGGTTTTGATGCCCCTTATGTGCCGGGTTGGGACTGCCATGGTTTACCCATTGAGCTGCAGGTAGAAAAGAAAGTCGGCAAGGCCGGTCACAAGGTCGATGCCGCCACCTTTCGTCAAAAATGCCGTGAGTATGCCCGCAAGCAGGTTGATCGGCAGTGTGAAGATTTCAAGCGCCTGGGGGTGTTTGCGGATTGGGATAATCCTTATCTGACCATGGATTTTCAGTTCGAAGCCGATATTGTTCGCAGTCTGGGTCGCATTGTCGAAAACGGCCACCTGCACAAGGGCAGCAAGCCGGTGCATTGGTGTGTCGATTGTGGTTCGGCCCTGGCTGAGGCCGAAGTTGAATACGAAGAAAAAACCTCGCCAGCCATCGATGTGCGTTTTTCTGTGCTGGATGATGAGGCCTTCATACAACGTTGCCATCACGTTGAAGACCATGAAGGTGAAGGGCCAATCTCGGTAGTGATCTGGACCACCACCCCATGGACACTGCCCGCTAATCAGGCGGTGTGTTTGAACCCTGAGCTGGAGTACGCCTTGATTCAATGTGAGGGCGAACATGGGCCTGAGCGTTTATTGATGGCCGAGGCAATGATCAAAGACAGTATGGGTCGTTACGAGATTAATGATTACCGCGTTATTGCTTATTGCAAGGGTTCAGCACTGGAAGCGCTGGCGCTGGCGCATCCCTTGTATGACCGGGAAGTGCCGATCGTTCTTGCTGATCACGTCACCACCGAAGCCGGTACCGGTGCGGTACACACCGCTCCGGGGCATGGCCAGGACGATTACGTCGTGGGGATGCGGTATGGCCTGAAGATTGATAATCCTGTTGGCGGCGATGGCAAGTTTCTGCCCAGCACTGAGCTATTTGCCGGTGAGCATGTCTTTAAGGCCAACGACTCTGTGCTTAAGGTGTTGAATAGCAAGGGCAAGCTGGTGCGCGCCATGGCCTTGCGTCACAGTTATCCGCATTGCTGGCGTCACAAAACACCGATCATCTTTCGTGCCACGCCGCAGTGGTTTATCAGCATGGATCAAAAGGGGTTGCGTGATCAGTCCATGGCGGCGATCAAGGGGGTGCAGTGGTTACCTGACTGGGGGCAGGCCCGCATCGAAGGCATGTTAGAGAAACGTCCCGATTGGTGTGTTTCGCGTCAACGTACCTGGGGAGTGCCCATTGCTTTGTTCGTTCATAAAGAAACAGGTGAACTGCATCCGCGTACTCAGGCATTGATTGAGCAGGTGGCATTGCGGATTGAAACGGCGGGCGTTGATGGCTGGTTTGAAATGGATGCCCGTGAGCTGCTGGGGGATGAGGCTGCCCTGTACGACAAAGTTAGCGATATTCTCGATGTTTGGTTTGATTCGGGGGTCACTCATGCAGCAGTTTTGGAACGTCGTGATGGCTTGGACTTGCCTGCGGATCTGTATCTGGAAGGTTCTGACCAGCACCGTGGTTGGTTTCAATCATCGCTGCTAACAGCCGTCGCCATGCGTGGAGAGGCCGCATATAAATCCGTTTTGACTCACGGCTTTACCGTTGACGCCAAGGGTCAGAAGATGTCCAAGTCCAAGGGTAACGTGGTTGCACCGCAGAAAGTGGTGAACGCTTTGGGGGCCGATATTTTGCGTTTGTGGGTAGCCGGTACCGATTACCGTGCTGAGATGACGGTTTCGGATGAAATCCTCAAACGTGCCGCTGATACCTACCGTCGCATGCGTAACACGGCCCGTTTTTTGTTGGCTAACCTGAACGGTTTTGATCCAACCACAGATGCATTGCCGCCGAGTGAAATGCTGGCACTGGATCGCTGGCTCATTGATCGCGCCCGAGGCTTGCAGGAAGAAGTTAAAGAGGCCTACGACAGTTATGAGTTTCACCATATTTACCAAAAGGTGCATAACTTTTGTGCCCTGGATCTGGGTGGGTTTTATCTTGATATTATTAAAGACCGGCAGTACACCACGCAGGAAAACAGTGTTGCACGGCGCTCATGTCAAACAGCCATGTATCACATCATCGAAGCGATGACGCGCTGGCTGGCACCGATCCTGTCATTCACCAGTGAGGAAATTTGGCGCAATATTCCGGGTCAGCGCAGTGAATCAGTGTTTCTGACACGCTGGTATGAACTACCACACATTGACGACGATGAATTGGGTGCCGATTTCTGGCAACAGGTGTTGCAGGTACGTCAGGCGGTTAAAAAACAGTTGGAAGCATTGCGAGTCGCCGGAGATATTGGTGGTTCACTTGATGCTGAAATTGATCTTTATTGCGGCAGCGAACTGAAAACCCAGTTAGAAAAACTGGCGGATGAATTACGCTTTGTCCTGATCACCTCAGCGGCGCGTGTGCACGGCACCACTGTTGTGCCGCAACAAGCGGCGCATCTAACCCTGGAATCCAATGATGAGCTGTGGGTTGCAGTGGCTGCATCAGCGCACAATAAGTGTGTACGTTGTTGGCATCATTGTGAAGAGGTTGGTCATCACGCTGAGCATCCTGAGCTATGTGGTCGTTGTATTGATAATGTTGCGGCTGATGGCGAGCCGCGTCAGTTTGCTTAGGTGGAATTGATTATGTTGCGTTGGTTGTGGTTGGCGGTATTGGTGATTGTGCTCGACCAGGCGAGCAAACTGTGGGCGAATGCCGCGCTGGATTTGCATCGACCGGTTGAGATATTTGCCAGTTTGAATTTTACCCTGTCCTATAATGCTGGCGCAGCATTCAGCTTTCTTGCCAATGCCGGTGGTTGGCAGCGTTGGTTTTTTATCACCTTGGCCATACTGATATCGGGCTATCTCATTCACTGGATAAAAAAACTGAATCGCTCAGAAATAAGCCTGGCAATTGCATTGTCTTTAATTTTAGGCGGTGCACTTGGCAATGTGATTGACCGTATGTATCTCGGTTATGTCGTCGATTTTATTGATGTCTTTTATCTGTCGGATGACTGCCTGCCTTTTTTTGGCTCGGGCCATGTTTCTTGCCACTGGCCGACATTCAACATTGCCGATTCAGCCATTTTTTTGGGTGCGCTGATGTTGGTCAGGGATAGTTTCAAAAGCCGTAAATCTGAACGTTAAGGAAAAATTTTATGTCTGTTCTGCTCGCCAATCCACGCGGTTTTTGTGCCGGTGTCGATCGTGCTATCGGCATTGTTGAACGTGCTTTAGAACTGTTCGGTGCGCCGATCTATGTTCGCCATGAAGTGGTGCAC
>JAJRWO010000304.1 GCA_024276775.1 Gammaproteobacteria bacterium
CTAAACCCCGTACACTATTAATTATTTCGTGCGATTAATCGGCATATTGGCATCTACCCACGCCATCATGCCACCATTAAGTTTATGTGTTGATGTAAACCCCTGACGTTTCAGTACCGCACATGCCTTAGCCGCACGCTGCCCACTGCGGCAATAAACAACAACAGGGGCTTGCTTGTGTTTTTCAATCTCATTCAAACGACCTTCCAACAAACCCAATGGGATGTTGACAGCGTTAAGAATATGCCCCTCGCGAAATTCCTTGTCTTCGCGCACATCCAGGGTCACGGCATCATCCTTGTTGATCAGACGCACCGCATCATTAATGCTAACTTCGTTGAAACCCAACAGTTTGCGCTTGAACTCATTCATTATCAGCATAATAACGACGACGACAAACCCCGCTACCAGCAACGGGTGATTTCCCGCAAATTCTAGATACTGCCCCATGACATTGATTCCACCTTACTTCGATTATTCTCTAGATGCCATCACCAACCGGGCGACATTATCCAGGCTCGCAAAATAACTCTTTCATCATGCTGATTAGACGCAGGGTCCGGTGATCGCCGACGCGATAATATACACGATTTGCATCTTTACGCGATGCCAGGATACCCTTGTCACGTAAAATAGCTAAATGCTGAGAGATATTACTCTGAGACGTACCCACGCTATCAACAATCTCTTGCACGCTGATCTCACCGCCACTCAGCGTGCATAGAATCTTCAATCGTATTGGATGCGACATTGCCTTTAGCGAACGCGCTGCCAAATCAATGTCCTCATCCTTGTCTAATAAGTCTTCGTTCTCTAACGGCAGCATTTTATATTTTCCCACTTAAATATTCCCCATACAAACCCCAATCGCCTCAAGGGTGCCAACCCCCCTTCGAATTATACGGTTTTTTGTTATGAGTAAAAAAGCATTATACAATTAAATTCTAAACAAGCAATTATGTCCCGTCCGACCATGATCTATCATACACGCCTATTTTAGTGTCATAATACACATCAGCCAAAATCACCAATGATTTAGACCAAGCCATTACACACCCCTGACATTGATAGTATAAGAGAAAACATGCCGGAATCAGCAAAACCAATGACCCTGCTCATCCTTGATGGCTGGGGCTATAGCGAAGAAACCGAACACAACGCCATTTATCACGCCAAAACGCCCTACTGGGATCAGCTATGGACCAACAATCCCCACACTTTTTTGCGCTGCTCCGGGCCTGAAGTCGGCCTACCGGCATCACAAATGGGGAATTCGGAAGTTGGCCACCTCAACCTTGGTTCAGGCCGGGTGATATACCAGGAATTCACACGTATCAGCCGCGCCATCAAGACCGGCTCATTTTTCACCAACAACACATTAACCCATGCCATTGACAAAGCCAAAGAAGCAGGCAAGGCCATTCACATTATCGGCCTATTATCGCCAGGCGGCGTACATAGCCATGAAGAGCATATCCAGGCATTTGCCAAGCTGGCCGTCGAACGTGGCGCCAAGGACGTTTATCTGCACGCTTTCCTTGACGGTCGTGACACCGCCCCTAAAAGTGCCGCAGCCTCTATCGAAGCGATGGAAAATGAATTCAACCGACTAGGCAATGGCCGCATTGCCTCCATCATAGGCCGCTATTACGCCATGGACAGAGATCATCGCTGGCCTCGAATTCAGGCCGCTTACGATCTGATCACCCAGGGCAACACCCACTTCAAGGCAAACACCGCTATGGAGGCCCTGAACATGGCCTACAAACGCGACGAAACAGATGAATTCGTCAAGCCAACCGCCATCACTCCTGACGGCGAAACGGCTGTAACGATTAAGGATGGTGATATCGTTGTATTTATGAATTATCGCTCCGATCGCGCACGCCAAATCACTCGCCCCTTTATTGAGGATGATTTTGACGGCTTTGTGCGCAATACCACTCCCAAGCTGGGCAGTTTCGTCAGCCTGACTGAGTACAACAAAGATTTTCATATTCCGGTTGCCTTCCCATCCGAAAGCATCACCAATAGCTTTGGCGAATACGTTTCCAATACCGGTATGCACCAACTGCGTATCGCCGAAACCGAAAAATATGCCCACGTCACCTTCTTTTTTAACGGCGGTGAAGAAAAGGCATTTCCCGGTGAAGATCGCATTCTCGTCAACTCCCCCGACGTTGCCACTTATGATTTACAGCCGGAGATGAATGCCGCTGAAGTGACCGAAAAACTATGCCAAGCAATTCAATCCGGAAAATACGACACGATCATTTGCAATTTCGCCAATCCAGACATGGTCGGCCATACCGGCAACTTCAATGCCGCCGTCAAGGCCATCGAGACCATCGACAGTTGCCTCAAACAAATAATAGAAACGCTCAAGCAGGTTGGCGGCGCAGCCATCATCACTGCCGATCATGGCAACGCTGAACGCATGCAAAACCCAACCACCGGCCAGCCTCACACAGCTCATACTTGCAATGTTGTTCCCTTCATCTATGTTGGCCGTGATGCCAAACCCGATGAAAGCCAAGGCAGCCTGGCAGACGTTGCACCAACCATGCTCTATCTGATGGGATTGGAAGCCCCCAGCGACATGAGCGGCCACATTTTGATGCACCTAATAACCGACGACGAATAATGGCGTTATTTAACGAAGATTATCGTAAAATCTGGCCACAATGGATTGGCTGCTCTCGAACAGCCCCCTAAACCAGGGCAATTCATAACCCACATTAAAATAGCTGAGCATCGGATTGCGCATATCACGCAAACAATTAAGCTTTACCTGGGTTCTCACCCTGAGCCTGGGATTCACTCCTTTCACAAGCAAGGCAGAAGAACCTGCCTCGCAACAACGCCTGCAACAAATTCGCAGTAACATCAGCGAAATCAAACAAGGCCTGAGCAACGACAAAAAGCAACAACAACAGCAACAACAGCAACTTAGACAGCTTGAAAAAGAGATTGCCCAACTAAGCCGCTCACAACAAACAACGCAACAGACACTCAAACAACAGAAGAAAGACCTGCAACAGCTCGATAGTGACACAAGCAGTTTACGCAACCAGCTGGGCAAACAGCAGTACAAATTAAGCCAACAAATACGCACCACCTACACCGCAGGACAAAAACAGCAACTCAAGCTGCTGCTCAGCCAAACCAATCCCGCTATCGCTGGTCGCAACATGACTTACTACAACTACCTCAATCGCGCCCAAATCAACGCCGTCGACCACACACGCCTCAACATCCAACACCTGAATGATGCAGAAACACGCTTGCAAAAAAGCAGAACAACGCTTGAAAAACTGAAACAACAGCAACAGCAACAGCAACTAAAACTACAGCAGCACCAGTCACAACGCAAACAGCTACTTAGCCAGCTTAACAGTGAGATAAACGGTAAAAAACAACGGCTTGAGCGACTACTGGAAGACGAAAAAAATCTTCACACATTACTGCAAAACCTGCCCACTCAAACACAAGGCCAAAAAAATA
>JAJRWO010000305.1 GCA_024276775.1 Gammaproteobacteria bacterium
CAAAGATGGCTTTTGTTTGAAACATCTTGAGACCAACAAAGTATTGGCAGTAGAGATTCTCTCGTATTTGCTCAATGGTTTCTTCGTCACTCAGGCAAAGTTTGTGCTTGATGATAACGGCACCAATGACTAAGCGTGCATTTTTTGCAGGGCGAGCTGGACCCAACGGTTATTGTTATCAAGTGTGGATTCAAAGGGAGTTTCAAATCCAGATAGTGGCAGTTGGGTTTCACTGGTATATCGAATCATGGTGCACGCTTTTTGGGATGATATCGCTGGCTTTCGTGCACTTATTATACAATATTAAGCTTTATCTAGTTGATTTAACTTGTGTTTTACTTGTTGAGGAGGTTCTAATTATCCTTTAAAACATAACAAGGCAGTTCCTGTTAACCCCGTCTTATTGATGTCTCAATATCGCTCGCCCAAGCCAAAGCATCAATATATGTTTTTTGCATATGCGCTTGTTCAAATTTTTTTATCGCGGCTGAATCCCATTGCCCCTGCTCATATGCAATGACAGCCGCAAGTATTCCACCAATGGTACCTTTGTGTGCTAACAACGCCTGGTTTATCTCATCTGACAAGGATAATGATGGCAGTAATTTAGCCATCTCCATATCCAGCAAGGCATCAAGCACTGAAAATAAACCCACTACAAAACAGCCTTCTTTGTTAGGAAGAGTCATTGAGGCAACCAAAAATTCACACATCTTGGCACGCACTAATGAAGTCACCAGTAACTCATGTGGCTTGTCATTAATATCTGACATTGCCAATACCATCATCATTTCCTTGACAGCTTTTAGGCCAATAACAAAAACGGCATTGCGCAATGATTCAATTTTATTTGGCAATGAAAACATGGCTGAATTGACATAACGCAATAGGCGATAACTTAACGATACATCATGACTAATGGCTTCACCAAGTACATTAATATCAATGTTAGGATTTTGTAATTTTGATAACAATTGCATGACTGCCAACTGATTAGCGGGTATGCGCCGACGTTTTAACACTTTAGGTTTACAGAAAAAATAGCCCTGAAAATAATCGAAACCCAAGGCTTTACATAACTCAAATTCTTCTTGGGTCTCAACCTTCTCGGCCAGCAGCTTGACGTTGAAATCTTTCAGAATTTCAACATGCTCAATCAGCTGGTGGCGATTAAGCGCCAAAAGGTCAATCTTTATTAAATCTGCCAGTTCAACTAATTTTCGCAGGCTTTCATCATAAATAAAATCATCCAGTGCAATCATATAGCCCTGTGCTGACAATCGTTTAATGCCTGCAATCACGTCATTATCTGCTGCAATATCCTCAAGCACCTCAACAACAATTTTGTTGCCTGAAAACGGCAATGGATTATCTCCCACAACAAAACCGCGAGTCAGATTAACAAAGGCATAATGTGGCCCAACAAGCTCAACCAAACCAATCTCGGCCAGAGCATTCACCAACACCGTATAGGTTGCCTGATCACCCAGACCAGCAGGTGCGTTCGCTTCATCAGCAGCGCGATATAACAGTTCATAGGCATAGACATTGAGTTTGCGGTCATAAATGGGTTGTCGAGCCAAATATATGTGTGGCATTAAGCGGATTTCCTGGAAATAAAGAAGTGTCGATATGATATCGGCGAAAATGCCACTTTCAATATGCCTGCGCCATAAAAAAAGGGCGATTCACTCGCCCTTTATCCACCATAATCATGCAAACAGAAATGAGATTTATTTTTAAATTCCGTTTACTTCAGCAGATCGTTGGTCGATACACACTGCCATTCAGGGTAATACTGCCGGATTAATACATTCAAATCTTTTTCAAACGCACTGTATTCTTTTCGAGATTGTATATGTGCCTGCATAGAGGATGCTCCGCGAATCATACCGGCGGCTAAAGTGGCATTGGTGTATTTGTCAATCACAATAAAGCTACCCGTGCCCTTGATTTTGTCATAAGGGTCGAAAGATATTTTTTGATTCAGGCTTAATTGGCACTGGGCGATTTCATTTAATTCTAACTGTTTGGCAGGTTGTTGCGCCAGGGTGTTGACTTCAACCTTGTGATCCACCTGAAGGAAGCGGCCTGTGGTCACATTGGTTGCTCGCTTGATTAAATAATCCGCGCCAATATGCATGGGTGCCTCATTCATCCACACTAGCATAACTTCAAACTGATCGGCCACTTCAGGGATATTAGATGATTTAACAATCATGTCTCCACGACTGATATCCACCTCATCCTCCAGCGTCAGAGTAACCCCCATTGGTGCAAACGCGATTTCAACAACCATCTCGTCAGCAGAAACAGCCGGCTGAATCACCTGTTTTACTTTTGAGGTTTTTAGTGAAGGAAGCACGGTGATCTCGTCTCCGGCTTGAATTGTACCCGCAGCAATCGTGCCACAAAAACCCCTGAAATCAAGGTTAGGACGATTAACGTATTGGACGGGCAGCCTGAAGTGTTCTAAATCCGTCGTGTCATGAAGAGGGATGGTGTCCAGCAATTTCATCAATGGTAGGCCAGTAAACCAAGGCATGTTTTCACTGGCGTTGACGACATTATCTCCCGTTAGGGCTGATACGGGCGTGAAAATAGGGTCGGTAATGCCGAGCTCTTTTGCAAATTCAGTGTACTCAGTTTTAATTTGATTAAAGCGCTCTTCACTAAAAGCCACCAAATCCATTTTATTGACGGCGACCACAATATGCTTAATGGCCAATAAGCTGGTGATGTAACTGTGGCGTCTGGTTTGAGTTTGCACCCCATAGCGGGCGTCAATCAGGATGATCGCCAAATCGGCCGTCGATGCCCCCGTTGCCATATTACGAGTATACTGCTCATGTCCAGGGGTGTCGGCAATGATAAATTTACGTTTATCGGTTGCAAAATAGCGATAGGCAACATCGATGGTAATTCCCTGCTCGCGCTCAGACTGTAGACCATCCACCAATAAAGCCAGGTCAATTGTGTCACCGGTTGTACCGTGTTTTTTGGAGTCTTTATTGATTGCCGCCAACTGATCTTCAAAGATCATTTTGCTATCGTGCAATAGGCGTCCAATTAAGGTACTTTTGCCGTCATCAACACTGCCACAGGTAATGAAGCGCAATAATTCTTTATTTTCATGCTGCTTCAAATAGGCTTCAATATCTGTTTTGAGTAGTTTGCTTTGTTCAACTGCCATTGTCTTAATTCCCTTAGAAATACCCTTCGATTTTTTTCTTTTCCATTGACCCGGCTTCATCGTGATCAATCAGTCGCCCTTGTCTTTCAGAAACCTTTGTTAAAAGCATCTCCTGGATAATCTCGGGAAGTGTTTCTGCATCTGAAGGCACTGCGCCCGTCAATGGATAACAGCCTAAGGTTCTAAAGCGGACTTTTTCCATTTTAGCTGTTTTGCGCAGTTCTTCCGGCATACGTTCATCGTCGACCATGATTTTGGTGCCTTCATATTTAACCACTGGACGCTCTTTGGCAAAATACAGATCGGGAATAGGAATGCTTTCTAAATAGATGTATTGCCAGATATCAAGCTCTGTCCAGTTCGAAAGCGGAAAGACTCGAATAGACTCTCCCTTTTGGTGCCTGCCGTTATAAATCTCCCATAATTCCGGACGCTGGTTTTTAGGATCCCAGCGGTGATTCTTATCGCGGAATGAATAAATGCGTTCTTTAGCACGAGATTTTTCTTCGTCGCGGCGTGCACCACCAAAGACAGCATCATATTTATGGTCATCCAACACCTGGCGCAAACCTTGCGTTTTCATGATATCGGTATGCATACCAGCCCCATGGGTAAACGGCGAAATATTAAGTTCTTTGCCCTTTGGATTGATATAAGCGATCAGTTCCATGCCCACATCTTTTGCTCGCTGGTTGCGAAATTGAATCATCTCCCTGAATTTCCATGTGGTATCAACATGAACCAGTGGAAATGGAGGCAAAGCAGGATAAAATGCTTTTTGCGCGAGATGCAGCATTACTGAAGAATCCTTACCCACACTGTAAAGCATCGCCGGATTATCGAATTCTGCGATAACCTCCCGCATCACATAAATTGATTCAGCCTCAAGCTTTTTCAAGTGCGTAAGTCTTTGATTTGTAATGCTCATATTGACACCCTTTTTGTCCTGTCCATGAATAATGGATACCCTTAAATTGTTGAGTTGCTGCTGATCGGCACCAAAAATCAACCACCATCAAGTACTAAGGGCGACCAAAAAACAAGCACAACAGCTCAGATTATACCTACTCAGGCAGCAGAAATTATATAATTTTCTCCACAAATATGCTTTATTTATAAATGACCCAATATATGGCACCACCATCAAAAAAACCATTTTTACCGTATAGCGCAATATTCGGTCAGCTTTTATCTAAAAAATCGGCTGTTCGCACAACCTATTGGTTCACGCCTCAGGATATTTATAGATACTAAAATCCCAGTATGACTTGGGTGAGTGTTTTGGGCCTGACCAGCCCCGCGACAATAGTTGTTTGCAAATAAACCAGAGCAAAGCGCCATGGCCGACAAATAAAAGTCGCTGATGTTTGTTTGTATATTCAAGCAAGCGCTCAACGCAGGCAAGGCCTCGTTGTTTTGCCTGCTGAAACGATTCAGCATTAGCGGAGAACCCTGCCAGCCATATCAACCGATAAAATACAGACCATGTGGCAGGTAAGAATCCAGGCGTTTTTATGTTTGCGAATGGCATTTCAAATTCTCTGAATAAGGCTTCATTGACATCAATGCTGCCAACATCCAGCGCTTGAGCAGATTCAATTGAGCGCGGTAAATGGCTACAGACAACAAAATCACACTCTGCTGCCAGTATCAAAGCCGGTTTTGGCGCTGGCAGTCGAGAATCAATACCTGATTGATTATATTCAGTGATCCAATCACCATACTGCAAAGATGATAGTTGGTGATCGTTGGCAATCGCAGGCTTACCGTGCCTGAGTAAAACAATCTCCATTGCAGTGGCCATCGTTACATACTTAACTGGCGTTCGATCACCGCAATATATTGCCGCTCTTCAATTGAATAAAGTGCTTTCAGATCAACGGGGAAACGCGGATTACGGTGTGGCATCAATACCAGTTCAGTCATATCAATATACAGTTTATTGGGTTTGTCGACACTCTTCTCAGCCATCTTCCTCAAGGTTTTGGTATAACTGTAACCGCTACTGGCAAACACTCTGATCACAAATTTTTTGCGATCTTTACCGTTCAGGCTCATCGGGCTAACCGACAGTCGTTTATCAGAGATAAGCGTGTAAGAATCTGCCAGCGATTCAAGTGCAGCACGTTCGCCGAATGGCGCGGCAACCAGCTCAGTCGGTTCGTTGCCGCATGCCGCCAGCCACAATGCCGTTGCTAACAGGACAAAATTCTTTATATATTTCAACATGTTCACCGTTACAGTCCCTGACTATTTCGCATCCAGCGATGCAGCAGATTGGCCAGCTCAACATTGCCGTCATTTTGGGCAACCATCCGCGCCGTCCAGCCTTTATCATTTTCAGCCAACAGGTTTGCACCGCCATCATAGAGAATACGTAAAGTTGATTCATTATTACGCTGGGCTGCCCAATGCAGCGGTGTCCAGCCTGACTGATCAGTATGATGAATATTGGCACCTTTTTCCAATAACAGCTGAACCGCAGAATCATTACCTTTCATCACCGCTCGCAGCAACGGCGTCCAGCCAGTATTGTCCTCGATGTCGATCTCGGCGCCATTGTCGATTAACAGCCGCATTAGTTCCAAGTGCCCCTGGCGTGCTGCATGCGTCAAGGCCGACCAGCCATAGCTATTGCGGGCATCCACCTTACTGCCTTGAGACAAGAGTGTCTGCACTGCAGCGGTATCTCCATCCACTACCTTTTTCATCAACAGGGTATTGTTGTCACAGGCCAACAGCAATGTCGACAACGCTGCCACGACCAATGCTCTGTTCCAACTTTTCATGGCCTTCCTTAGTTTGATTCAGAAAAGGCGTTATTCTAACCCGTATGCAGCGATTGATGATGTATAATTTCGTCAGTTATTTTGAGGAGCTATACCCACGATGGCCGCATTTAAATGCCCTCACTGCCATGAAGAGACCCTTTCACTGAAAGACAAATACCGCCTCGGTTGGTGGGCCACGATCAATTGTCAGCAGTGTGATGGCCGAGTGACTGCTTTCCCTTGGACATTGATGGTGATTAGCATGCTCTATCTCTGGAACCTGATGTGGTGGGTTGGGCTGGTCCATTTCAAGCATAGCTATCACTACCTTGGTTATTTACTGGTCTGCTGGATATTGCTCGATCTGCTTAATATCTATTTCATGCCGCTGTGCCGGCTGAAGAAAAAGATCCCAGGCTAAATTGCCGTGGCGCATATTTTAGCCATCGGCATTGCCACTCTCGACGTCATCAATAGCGTCAAGGTTTATCCCGCCGAAGATGATGAAATTCGCGCTGTCAGCCAGCGATTATGCCGTGGCGGGAATGCCACCAACAGCCTCACTGTGCTCAGCCAGCTAGAGCACCAATGCTACTGGGCCGGAGTCTTAGCCGATGAAGCCAATGTCTGCCGCATCGAAACTGATCTGAAAAACCACCAGATTAACACCGCCGCCGTATTGAAATTGACAGAAGGCAAGGTACCCACTTCCTACATCACTCATAACCTGAGTAATGGTTCACGTACCATTGTCCATTTTCGCGATCTGCCCGAATATCCGTTTAACGAGTTCCAGAAAATAGACCTCAGCCAATTTGACTGGCTGCACTTCGAGGGTCGTAATGTGGTGGCAACCCGGCAAATGCTGGTGTGGGCAAAACAGCAAGCACCCAATCTACCCTGTTCTGTCGAAATCGAAAAACAGCGCGATGATATTGAGGTGCTGTTTGAACTGGCTGATGTGGTGTTTTTTTCCAAGGCATTCGCCCAGGCTCAGGGGCATACAAATGCGCCCTCTTTACTGAATGCCCAGCAAGCCCAATGCGGCAATGCCAAATTGACCTGTACCTGGGGCGAGTCAGGGGCCTGGGCATTAGATGGAAAGCAAGTGTTACACAGCCCAGCCTTTCCACCGTCACAACTGATCGATACCCTGGGGGCCGGCGATACCTTCAACGCTGGCATTATTGATGCGTTGGTTCGCGGCCAGGGTCTCGGTACAGCACTGCATTTCGCTTGCCGTCTAGCGGGACAAAAATGTGGCCAGCAGGGCTTAGACGGCTTAAGAATGGATGCTATATACCCAAAGCGTTTTAAAATCAGGTGTTAAGCTATTGAAACTTAGAGTGAATTATTTTATCCTTTCAGGCCATGAAAAACTTCCATTTAACTCCAGCGCAAGCTGAAGAATTACGACTGACACATCGTGCTGAAC
>JAJRWO010000306.1 GCA_024276775.1 Gammaproteobacteria bacterium
GCCTGAGAATTGCACATATTGCTGGATTAAGCCGGAGATCTGCGCCTGGTCAGTTGAATGCTCTCCCGTCCGATTGATGTTGAGGTATTCCTTTTGCTTGTTATCACAGATGCTGATGTTGCTGGCATCTGTTTGCGGAAACAACAATGGCACACTGTCGGAAACCATGCCGCCAAAGTTGAAGCGCATCTGCTGGCTCAGGCCATAATGATATAAACCCAGGGCAAATAACAGATCACCGGGGACACAAAAACGCTTGGCATCTTCATCATGAATGGGGTTGAAATCATCGGCAATTTGTTTGGCAAAGCGGCTGGCCTGCTGACGGCTAACGAGAATGCTATTGTCTTGGCGGGAAAAGAAATCTTCTAAACGCATTGTTAATGACCCTGTGTAATTGCCGCATTATCTTATCAGGTTTTGGGCAGATTTTAAGCGCAGCTGCCCTTATAATACGATTTCAGCACAACAAAAACTGAATAAGGATTTAGTATGTCGACAAGCTCACCTGAAACCACCCGCATAGATGAACTGATGGCGCAAAGCGGGGTTAAATTTGGTACCAGCGGTGCCCGTGGTTTGGCGACTAGTATGACGGATCGGGTCTGTTTCGCCTATACGCTGGCCTTTATTCGCTATCTGATGGCGACGGGTGATATAAAACCAGGTGACCAGGTGGCCATTGCCGGCGATTATCGCCCTAGCTCGCCGCGCATTATGGCTGCGGTGGCCATGGCAGTGCGTGCCGCAGGTTGTCAGCCCGTTAATGGTGGCTTTATTCCCACACCGGCCATTGCCCTGCATGGCATTCATCATGGTATTGCCAGCCTGATGGTCACTGGCAGTCATATTCCCGACGACCGTAACGGCATCAAATTCAATAAACCCAGTGGTGAGATCCTTAAGCAAGATGAACGAGGTATCGTTGCCATTGAGGTAGAAATTGCCGCCGGGTTGTTCAATGCCCAGGGTAGAGCTGTTGCCCCAGTGCCGCTGCCAGAAGTGACGGCCAGCATCTATCAAGCCTATGTCCAGCGTTATCTGGATTTTTTTCCAACGGCCTGCCTGAGTGGTTTGCGTATCGGTGTTTATCAGCATTCCTCGGTTGCCCGTGATGCAATGATGGATATATTCACAGATCTCGGTGCTGAGGTGGTGGCGCTGGGGCGTTCTGACGTATTTATTCCGGTAGACACTGAGGCTGTACGTGCCGAAGATGTAGCATTGGCCAAACAATGGGCCAGTGAGCAACGTTTTGACTGCATTATCTCGGCGGATGGTGATGGTGATCGCCCTCTGGTCAGCGATGAGCATGGCCACTGGCTGCGCGGTGATGTAACCGGGATTCTCTGCGCCCGTTATCTCGGTGCTATAGCCGTTGCCACCCCGGTTAGCAGCAACAGCGCCCTGGAAAAAAGCGCTTGGTTCGAACGCATTGATCGCACCCGCATTGGTTCACCGTTTGTGATTGCCGCCATGCAGCAGGCGTTGGATGCAGGTCTGGATAAAGTGGTCGGCTATGAAGCCAATGGCGGTTTTCTTATTGCCAGTGATATCGGACTTAATGGCAAGATTCTACCTGCCCTGCCCACCCGGGATGCGGTGATTGTGCCACTGGCAATTTTGATGTTGGCCAAGCAGGAAAACTGCTCTATATCTGCGTTGTTACAACAGCTGCCGCAGCGTTATAGCAGCAGTGATCGGCTGAAGCAGTTTCCTACTGAGCTAAGCCAGGCCCGTATTAGCGCCTTTGATTTAGGTGATTTTGAACAAGATAAACAGGCCATCGAAGCTGTCTTTGGTCAGTTTGGCCGGGTTAAATCCCTGGATCGTACGGATGGCCTGCGAATGACCTTTGAAAACGATGAAGTGGTGCATCTGCGCCCCTCCGGCAACGCCCCTGAGTTACGTTGTTATAACGAGGCTGCTAGTGAAACACGGGTGTTGGTGCTGAATACTATTTGCATGGAAATTATGGCCAACTGGCGCGACTAAAGAGATAATCAAGTTTTACGATGAATGGCCGCTAAATCTTAGACGCATACTTTTATAAAGCAGGGATAAGTGCCGTGGCGGTACAAGAATTTGATTTTAACAGTGGCAAGGTGTTGAACCCTAATCGCAAACAAGCCATTATGGCTATTGAAGGCGATGCCGATGCTGATGTAGTTAAAGAGGTTTTGCGACGCAAGAGTTATAAAGATCTGGGCCGGGAAACCGAATTGAGGGCAGTGCTAGAGGCGGTACGCAAGCACAAAGTGGGAGTCCTGTTTCTCGATGCCGAGCTGGCAGGTATCAATATCAAAGAATTGTTGCCCAGCATTAAAAAGGGCTTTGCTGAGTTAAATGTCGTGGTAATGAGTTGTACGGTGACCAAAGAAAGCCTTGGTGAAATACTACGCCTGGGGGCGGTTGGCTTTTTGGTCAAGCCACTGCAGCAAGACGCCGTGGAAAAACTAATGGTAAAGCTTAAATGAAGGCATAAAAAAGCCCGCGCTATGGCGGGCTTTTTATGTTTGAAAACAGTCTACTTCTGTGGCGCAGCGCAAGTCAGTTCTTCTTCGATTTTACCTGACTCAACTTCGTCAATAATTTTTTGGTATTCAGGGGTGACTGGACAGCCACAAGCATGCTCAGTTGTCGCGTGCAGGCGAGCCTGCTCCATGTGCCATGAGGCAACTTTAAGGTGTTGATCAACGTTCATTTTAAAACCTTTTTAAATCACAAAATTTTATCGAGCCCAATGCTCTGGGGCAGATTTTAGCATAACAGTCCATCGGTATTCCTCTATTTTTCATAGGCGCGAGACAAATCGAGCCACCAAGGCACTCATCACCCACAGTAAAGACTCACCTGAGCGGATGATAGGCATCATTTATAAAATGTTTGGTTTCTCTGAAATATAGTGTTTATTCATTATCCGTGTATCAGAATGCACATAGTTTTGGACGTTAATCATTTTGAAAAAACAGGCTCACAACCAACAGAACAGAAATATTACATTAAGCTGCGTAACAATGCAGATTATTGTTTGGGGTTATTTGTCATGTTTTCATCATGGCGGCGAATGCTCCAGACCGCTAATAGAAAGGCGGCACCGGTAAAGGCAGCGATAATATGTTTTAACGTATGGCCGCTAATGCTAAAAACATGATAAATATCAGCATCAAAATTTTCCATCAGTTTGGCAATAATATATAAAACAAGCATCAGCCAGATATATTTTTGTTGATAATTCGTTGCCGGAAACAGAAGTAATATGAGAGGTATTAATATCATGGGTAAAAATTGTACAACCGCATAAAAACGAAGATCTCCAAAACCAATGGTTTCTGTGTATGCCCAGTAAAATACCGATGATGCACCAATGAACAAAAGCGGCCATAGTGCCGCCATTCCCAGTGTCCGATTAAGATGGCGTGACAAAATAAATGAAAACAGGGCCATAAACGATATTGTCATTGGCAAACGATCCCATAATAACGTTTCATTGGTTGGTGAAAGATGATAATAAGCCGAGCCAAAACCGGTTAATGTCAAGCCA
>JAJRWO010000307.1 GCA_024276775.1 Gammaproteobacteria bacterium
CCCATTATCCAGTTAGGGTGGGCACAAGCCTGTTCCGGTGTTACAGCATCAAGCTCACTGATATCACAACTGAGGAAGGGCCCCCCTGAAGCCGTGAGTAAAATTCTTCTAACGCCTGACGCCTCTAGATCTCCGGCATAATTTGCCGGCATACTCTGAAAAATTGCATTGTGTTCACTATCCACAGGCAACAAGGTGGCATTATTATTCCTGACTTCATCCATAAAAATTTTGCCCGACATGACCAGCGCTTCTTTGTTTGCCAGAAGAATACGTTTGCCCGCTTTGGCAGCGGCGAGACTTGGCAATAAACCAGCAGCCCCCACAATGGCGGCCATCACACAATCTGCCTCAGGCATTGACGCTACCTGAACCAGACCCGCCTCCCCAGACAAAACGGTTATTTCATCCAACCCTGCCTGACGTAACTCGGTTGCCAATGTTTCGGCGGCAGCCTCATCGGCCATCACCGCATAATCAGGCAAACAAGCGTGGCATTGCTTTAGTATTTTGGCCACATCCCGATTGGCTGTTAATGCAACAGCTCGATACTTATCTGAATGACGCGCCAAGACATCAAGGGTATTCACCCCGATCGAGCCCGTTGAACCCAGAACAGTAACGCCGATCATCGGGCCACTTCAAATACAGCCAGGGCCAGAGCAAAAATTGGAGCAGCGGCAGTCAGGCTGTCGATACGGTCCAACACACCACCATGCCCCGGCAGCAACTGGCCGCTATCTTTTACACCCGCACGACGTTTAAATAAACTTTCAAACAGATCGCCAATCACTGATAACAACACCACAATGACTGACAGGAGAACAAAACTGATTCCACCCAGTACAGGCAGATCAAAACTGATGGCACCAATCACAGAAAACAGCGCTGCGGCAAACAGGCCGCCAGCAACCCCTTCGATGGTTTTACCCGGACTGACCTGTGGCGCCAATTTGTGCTTGCCGTACCTACGCCCGGTAAAATAGGCACCGCTATCGGCAGCCCAAATCAATACCATCACAAACAGCAGCATGGCTGGGCCATCTTCAGAAAAGGCATGTATATAGATCATCGCCAACCAGGTAGGCACTAGCACCATGACACCAACAAACAAACCAAACTGGGTATCAATTGATTTTAATCCGGTCTCACCGCGGTAGCGAAATACCCAAATTGTCGCAACCAGCCACCACAGTCCTGTCACAACCAACACATTAAAAATAAAACTCTCGGATGTTGCCAGCAAAAATGTCGATAGATACAGCAGCATGGCAATGAAGGCGACATACGCCGAGCGGGCCAGTGTTGACTGCAACCCTATTAAGCGCGCCCACTCCCAGCCACCAAGCAAAACAAACATCCCGAATATAAGCCCTAGCACAATGGTGTTCAGTCCAAGCACAGCCCATACCACCAAGGGAATAAGGATTAAGGCTGTCAGCAACCGCTGTTTAAGCACGTTTTATCTGCTCCACTTGATCACCTGTACGACCAAAACGACGTTGCCGACTGGCAAACCACGCCAATGCAGTACCTAACTGTTGCGGATCAAAATCAGGCCACAATACATCAGTGAAATAAAGTTCACTATAAGCCAACTGCCACAGTAGAAAGTTACTGATACGTTGTTCACCACCCGTGCGAATAAACAAGTCAGGCTCAGGCATGTCGGCCATACAGAGATGTTGGCGAATCATGTTCTCGTCCACTGCTGCCGCAGCCAAATCGCCTTTTTCAAGCTGAAATGCAAGTTTTTTCACAGCATGCGTAATATCCCATCGTCCACCATAATTTGCTGCGACAGCAAGCAACAAACCCGTATTCGCTTTAGTTTGCTCTTCAGCTTTGCTGATTTCTTTTTGAAGTTTGTCAGAAAAACGGCTCAGGTCACCAATGACTCTTAAACGAACATTACGCGCATTAAGCTTTTTGGTTTCACGTTGCAAGGCGATGATAAACAACTCCATTAGCAAGCCAACCTCTTGCTCAGGTCGACGCCAATTTTCACTGCTAAAAGCAAACAGGGTCAACGCTTCTACACCTAACTCACCACAGCGTTGAATAATAGAGCGCAGTGACTCTACCCCGGCACGATGCCCAGCCACTCGTGGCATGTGGCGCTGCTTGGCCCAACGACCATTACCATCCATAATAATGGCAATATGGCGAGGCAGCTTGCCATGGTATTCTTGAGCTTGTTCGCCTTCAGACATGCATTACCTACAGCTATAAGTGCAATTCGAATTAAAATTGCGAAGCAAACAGCAAGGCCCCGCTTCGTATTCTGTTTCTAGATTTCCATCAGATCTTTTTCTTTTACCTCCAGCATCTGCTCAATATCAGCAATATGCTTGTCAGTAATTTTCTGAATATCATCTTCAGCACGACGAGCATCGTCCTCACTCATCTCTTTTTCTTTCAGCAACTCTTTGATGTCATGGTTAGCATCGCGACGGATACTACGACACGACACGCGTGCACCTTCAGCTTCACTTTTAACCACTTTGATCATTTCTTTACGACGTTCTTCAGTCAACATTGGCAGCGGCACACGAATAACCTCACCAGCGGTTGAGGGGTTCAAACCCAGGTCTGAATTCAAAATAGCCTTCTCAATCACCGGAACCATGTTCCTGTCCCACGGCTGCACTACTAGTGTTCTGGCGTCCGCAACAGAGACGGAAGCCGCCTGATTAATGGGCACTATATTGCCGTAAAAATCAACTTTGATGTGATCCAGCAAGCTGGTATGGGCGCGCCCTGTTCTGATTTTGGTAAACGCATCTTTCAAGGCGAGCAGACTTTTTCCCATACGTGTTGAGGTGTCTTTTTTTATTTCTTGAATCATGTTTCTATTCCTTTAGCGAACAAAAGTGCCCACATGTTCAGCCTGGATGATTTTCATCAGGGCACCTGGCTCATTAATATTCAAAACACACAACGGCATGCTGTTATCACGACATAATACAATCGCCGTGGCATCCATTACCGCCAGACGTTGATCCAGCACTTCATCAAAACGTAGATTGTTATAACGTGTAGCGGTCGGATTTTTAACCGGATCCGCGGTATAAATACCATCAACCTTAGTTGCTTTAATGAGCAAATCTGCGCCAATTTCAATGGCACGCAAACTGGCCGCCGAATCCGTCGTAAAAAATGGATTGCCTGTTCCTGCCGCAAATATAGCGACCCGGCCTTTTTCAAGATGCCTGACAGCACGGCGCTTGATGTAGTCTTCACAAATCTGGTTGATTTTTACCGCCGACATCACACGCGCATACGCGCCCTGATGCTCCAATGCATCCTGCATTGCCAGCGCATTCATGACCGTGGCCAACATACCTATGTGATCACCGGTAACACGTTCCATACCTGCCTCAGCAAGACCCGCACCACGGAAAAGATTGCCACCACCAACGACCAAACCAACCTCGACACCAAAATCAAGCAGCTCAACAACGTCGGTAGCAATCCGGCTAATGGTCTGAGGGTCAATGCCGAATTGCCCCTCCCCCATTAATGCTTCACCGCTCAGCTTTAACAGTATCCGTTTATAAACAGGTTTCGCCTTGCTGTCAGACACGAATTAAGCTCCTTTGGCTTGGGCCATCACTTCGGCAACGAAATCCTCTTCCTTC
>JAJRWO010000308.1 GCA_024276775.1 Gammaproteobacteria bacterium
CAAAGCCTGGGTCAATGGCTAGCGAGTGCAAATGACGATCACTCCCTTGGTGTTTTTTTGCGTCAGTTTCGTCGCCGCGAGATGGTGCGTATTGCCTGGCGGGATATTGCCGGTTGGGCTGACTTAAATGAAACCTTGCGTGATCTTTCCGCCCTGGCTTGTGCTTGCGTAGCGGTTAGTCTGGCAATGCTGCATCAGTGGCAGTCCGACGAGCTGGGCATGCCTATGGGCGAGCAGAGTGGCAAGCCGCAGTCTCTGGTGGTGCTGGGCATGGGCAAACTGGGTGCGGGCGAATTGAATTATTCGTCTGATATTGATTTGATTTTTGCCTATCCGGAGGAGGGGCAGACTCAGGGTGGGCGTCGTTATGAACAAAGTAATAGTGAATATTTTATTCGCTTAGGGCGACGTCTGATCAACGTCATTCATCAGCAGACCGCCGAGGGCTATGTTTTTCGGGTCGACATGCGTCTGCGTCCGTTTGGCGATGTTGGACCGTTGGCGGTCGGTTTTGATGCTATGGAAAACTACTATCAAAGTCATGGTCGTGAATGGGAGCGCTATGCCATGGTCAAGGCGGCAGTCATTGCCGGTGACCACGAGGCGGGTGCCGAGCTGATGGCGATTTTGCGTCCCTTCGTTTATCGCCGTTATCTTGATTATGGTGCGTTTGAATCCTTGCGCGAGATGAAAGCCATGATTGCCACTGAGGTAAAACGCAAGGGCATGGAAAATAACGTCAAACTTGGCCCGGGGGGAATTCGTGAGGTTGAATTTATTGGTCAGGTCTATCAGCTGATTCGTGGTGGTCGTGACAAATCGTTACAGATTCGTCCGATCCAGCAGGTGTTGGCGTTGTTGTTGGAAAAAGAACTGTTGCCTGCCTTCGTGGTTGATTCGTTGCAGAGCGCCTATGTCTTTCTACGTCAGGCTGAAAATCGGCTACAGGCCATGGCCGATCAGCAAACTCACACCTTACCAGGCACTGAGTTGGAACGGCAGCGTTTGGTGGTGGCGATGGGCAGTGATAGCTGGCAGAATTTTGAGGCGCAGCTGCGTGAACATATGAGTAAGGTACATGATGCCTTTGAACAGGTATTTGCTGCGCCGCAGCGTGAACAGGGGTCTGATTACGATGCCGTCTGGAATGGCTCGGCCAGTGATGAACAGGCCATTGCCGTATTGCAAAATAAAGGCTATCCGCAAGCAGATGAGGCGTTGCGTCTGCTGCAAGGCCTGCGTGAAGGGTCGACCTTTCGGCGGCTGTCCAGTCATGGTCGTGAGCGCATGGACCGACTAATGCCGTTGTTGTTGGGGGTGGTGGTCACGCTGGGTCATTCTGAAAAAGTGCTGGCCAGGGTGATTGATCTCATCGAGGCGATTGCCCGGCGTACTACCTATCTGGCCCTGCTGGTGGAAAATCCCATGGCCTTGTCGCAGGTGGTCAAGCTGTTTGATGCCAGCCCCTGGATCGCCAAACATCTGGCCCGATACCCTGTTTTACTCGATGAGTTGCTTGATGCTCGTCGTCTGTATGCGCCGCCTGACAGAGCAGGGCTTGAGACAGAGTTAAAGCAGTTGCTAGCGCAGGCCGGCGATGATCTGGAGCAGCAGATGGACGTGTTGCGCCATTTCAAACAGGCTAATGTACTACGTGTTGCCGCCGCTGATGTGATGGGGGTTTTTCCGTTGATGATTGTCTCAGATCATCTGACCGAGATTGCCGAGGTAGTGATGCAGCAGGTGGTCAATATTGCCTATCAGCATTTGCAGGCCAAACATGGTCATCCACAATGTTTAGGGGATGACAGTCACATGCATGAACCTGGTTTTCTAGTGATTGCCTACGGCAAGATGGGCGGCTTTGAACTGGGTTATAGCTCGGATTTGGATGTGGTATTTTTACAAGGCAATTATAAGTGTGGTGGTCACACCAACGGTGAGTCGGCAACCGATAATATGGTTTTTTTTGCCCGTATGGGGCAACGCATCATTCATATCATGACGGCCCTGACACCCTCGGGTATTTTGTATGAAATCGACTCGCGTCTGCGTCCCAATGGTGATGCCGGCATGCTGGTGTCGGACTTGAACGCGTTTGCTATCTACCAGGAAAATGATGCCTGGACCTGGGAACATCAGGCCTTGGTGCGGGCGCGGGTAGTGGTCGGCGACGCTAAATTGGCCAAACGCTTTGATGTGATTCGCGCCAAGGTATTGGAGCATAAGCGTCATCCACAACCGTTACAGGCTGACGTGTGTGAGATGCGACTGAAAATGCGCGAGGCTTTATCCAGGGCTGAAGCAGGCATGTTTGACCTGAAGCAGGATCCAGGCGGGATTGCCGATATCGAGTTCATTGTGCAATATGCCGTATTACGCTGGGCACCACAGCACCCGGCGTTGATGGTGTGGACGGATAATATCCGTTTGCTGGAGGCGCTGGTCAAAGAAGGGCTATTGAGTGGCCGTGATGCACAGCTGCTGGCCGATGCCTACCGCTGCTATCGAGCCGCTGTTCATCGCCTGGGCTTGCAAGAGATGAAAGCCATTGTGCCTGAGCAAAAATTTGCTGATTTGCGCTCAAGTGTCACACGCATCTGGCAGGATTTGCTGGAAACGGTAGAATAGAGCGTTTTCGCCAGCCGCAATTAGCGGGTTGATGGTTTTTATCAGGTTTAAGGAGAGTATTAGTGATTAGTATGGCGGATCGGGATGGTGTCATCTGGATGGATGGCGAGTTGGTTCCCTGGCGCGAGGCAAAGGTTCACGTGTTGACCCATACCCTGCACTACGGCATGGGTGTGTTTGAGGGTGAACGGGCCTACAAAACAGACAAGGGCGCGGCTATCTTTCGCATGCAGGAACATACCGACCGTCTGTTTCGTTCGGCCCACATCATGGGCATGAAGATGTCGTATGACAAAGACACCATTAACGCCGCCACCGTTGCCGCGGTGAAAGAAAATGACCTCGAATTTGGTTATATCCGCCCGATGGTGTTCTACGGTGCCGAAGGCATGGGCCTGCGTGCTGATAACCTCAAGACCCACGTCATGATTGCTGCTTGGGAGTGGGGCTCTTACATGGGTGACGACAATCTCAAAAATGGTATCAAAGTGCGCACCTCATCGTTTACCCGTCACCACGTCAATATCATGATGTGTAAATCCAAAACCAATGCTAACTACGTTAATTCCATGATGGCGCTGCAAGAAGCGCTGGCCTGTGGTTGTGACGAAGCACTGTTGCTGGATGTCGATGGCTGTGTTGCCGAAGGCAGCGGTGAGAATTTCTTCATGGTGCGTGACGGTGTCATCTATACCCCGGAACTGACCTCAGCTCTGGATGGTATTACCCGTCACACCATTATCAAGCTGGCGGAAGAAATGGGTTACACGGTGAAAGAGAAACGTATTACCCGCGACGAGGTCTATATTGCCGATGAAGCTTTCTTCACCGGTTCGGCCGCAGAAGTCACGCCGATCCGTGAACTGGATGCCCGCATCATTGGTGCAGGTGGCCGTGGCCCCATTACCGAACGTCTGCAAACTAAATATTTTGATGTGGTGCATGGGCGTAGCGAAGATCATATCGACTGGCTGACAATGGCCTGTAAATAAACAAGGAGATGACGGTGGCAATACAAAAACAGACAGCAGTTGCAGACATGCCAGCCAACGCTGAAAACCATTATGAAGTTAGCAAGGCTGATCTACCATTGCATTGTCCCCTGCCGGGCATGAGTGCATGGGACTCCCACCCCAAGGTGTTTTTGCCAATGACTGACGGCAAGGCCAAGTGTCCGTATTGTGGTGCGGAGTACACCTTGAAAGAC
>JAJRWO010000309.1 GCA_024276775.1 Gammaproteobacteria bacterium
CAGTGAGATGCGTAATGACCCGGCCTTTATCACATTGGTTAAGAGCCTGCCTTTTAACCAGGGGACTGTATTTAATCACCTTCGTTACGAAAATCTCAAAGTCAACCTGGCCAAATTGGCTGCTGAACGCGGTTATTTTGATGCCTATTTTAGCGAACACCGAGTGGAGATTGATCTGAAAAAATATCAGGTGCGCATTCAGTTGCATTATGAAGGTGGCCAGCGTTACCGTTTTGGCAAAGTGTCATTACACCAGGATGTACTTTCCCCAGCACTGATACACCGTTACATCCCCTTCGAAATTGGTTCACTTTATACACTTAACCAATTGATTGAATTACAACAAGCCCTGAATGACAGCGATTATTTTCGGACTGTGGAAGTCTCTCCCGCCAAACCACAAGCCGAAACAGGTGAGATTCCAATCACGGTTAAACTGACGCCACGCAGTCGCCACCGCTACAGCATGGGGCTTGGTTACGGTACCGACACGGGTGTTCGTGCCAAGCTTGGCTGGGAGAGACCACTGCTGAATCATCGCGGCCATCGTTTGAATACCGAACTCAAAGTGTCTGAAATAGGTTATAGCTTAAGTGCCCATTATCGCGTACCGGTACTCAACCCTCGCACGGATCAACTGGTCTACAGTGCCGGTGTTGTCAATGAAAAAACCGATACCAGTGACAGTACAGTGCGCACGATTGGCACCAGCCTTAGCCGCGGCCGGGGCCCCTGGCGTGAATCTTTGGCATTGAATTACCAACAAGAAAAATTTGTGGTTGCCAATGACCGCGGCAACTCCGTTTTGCTCATGCCCAGCGCTAGCTGGAGCCGCACCTGGGGGGCGAGTTTTATTCATACATTCGATGGCCTGCGCTTTGACATCAGCCTGCGTGGCACCAGTGAGAAATTGGTCTCAGACACCAGTTTTCTACAAATTCAGGCAGGCATTAAAGCCATTACGCCGCTGGGTCAGCGCAACAGAATTATTAGCCGGGGCAAATTGGGCAGCACACTGACAAATAAATTTAATCAACTGCCCTCCTCGGTACGTTTCTTTGCTGGTGGCGCTCAGAGTGTTCGCGGTTACGCCTATAACTCACTAGGGCCAGTAGATGGCCGTGGCAAGGTGATGGGCGGCAAACACCTGATGTCTGGCAGTATCGAATATGAACATAGCTTCACTGGTAAATGGGGGGTTGCGGTTTTTTATGATGGCGGCAATGCTATCAACAACATTTCAGACAAGCTGGAACGCGGTGCCGGTTTTGGTCTGCGCTGGCAATCACCAGTGGGGCAGGTGCGTATTAATATAGCCACTGCTATCAGTGACCCTGAGCATCCCTGGCGATTGCATATCAATATTGGCCCTGACTTATGAAGCGCATACTGCCCAGGCTGTTGTTTTTTTTGTTATTGCCAGTGGTGCTGGCATTGGCATGGTTAACCATGACGGAAAGCGGCCTGCGCTGGAGCTATCAACAGCTTGAATCTTACCTGCCCGGCCAGTTAACGGTGACAAAACTGGACGGTCGACTGCTGGGTTCCATCACGGCAACAGGCATTGAATATAAACAAGGCGATGCCATCATCAGCACCGACCAACTCAGCGTTAACTGGCGACCGCTTGCTTTGCTCAACGCCAACATCGATATTACCCGCCTGCATTTGCAAGCACTTAAAATTGTGATTCCCCCATCAGAAAAGGCAAACCAACCCCAGCCATTCAATCTGCCTGACATCAATTTCCCGTGGCGCATTTTACTGAAAAAGGTATTGATTGATGACGTCAGCATTATTCAAAACGAGCAACGTATCGATCTGCAGCAAATTAAATTCAGTGCGACCACACTTTTGAGTCAGATTAATATTGATGAACTCAATATTGTGGCCAATGATTTCAGTCTCAATATCACCGGCGAACTCCAACCCATTCAAGACTATTCTCACCAACTGACGCTGCGTTGGCAGCTGGCGCTTGCCTCAAAGGCATTACTAAAAGGCAAGGGCCGCTTAGTCGGCAACATCCATAAAAGTCGTCTAAACCAGCAGATTTCTGGCCCACTGAAACTAACACTCAATGCCGAAATAAATGACTTTTTTGAACACCTTAGTTGGCAGGTCAATATTGATGTGACTGAATTTAATACCGCAAAATTAAACCCTGGCTGGCCGGCGCTAAGCGGCAAACTAATGCTGAATGGCAGCGGCGATCTTGGCAGTGCAAATATTGCCGCCAACGGGCAAGGACAATCGCCTGAACTTGGCCTCTTTGATGCGGATGTCAGCCTTCAGTGGCTAAATGACAATAGTATTCACATTGAAAATTTGATGCTGCATAGCCCGGTTAATGACAGTCGCATCCAAGCCTACGGTCAGTGGCTGCCCGATAATATGGGCGGCAATCTAGCCTTGACCCTGGATTGGCAAAACCTATCCTGGCCATTAACGGGAGATGCTCGTTTTAACAGCCCCCTTGGCAGCGGCCGGATGACGGGCAATACCCAGCAATATCAGTTAGCACTGACAGCCGACCTGCTCATACCCCAGGCTCCCGCCTCAACAGTGTATGTCAGTGCCAAGGGCAATCTTGATGGCCTTGATGTTAGCTCCCTACGCATCACCACTCTTGAAGGTGAGGTCACCGCCAAAGGTAAACTCACCTGGTCGCCGCAGTTGGCTTGGCAAGCCCAGCTTAGTGGCCGTGATATCAACCCAGCCAAGTTTTGGCCAGAATGGCCTGGCCAGCTTAAAACAACATTGTCCAGCAATGGTCGCATTGAAAATGGCCAGTTGATCGCCTCAACTGATATCAGTGACCTCACAGGCACATTGCGCGGTTACCCTGTTTCACTGCGCACTGGTTTTGATTGGCGCAACAATGGTCTGGAGATTAGCCATTTTGATTTTCGCTCCGGTACCTCTGAGATTAATGCGCAGGGACGTATTGGCGACTCATTGAATTTAAATATTGCCATCGATGCCAACGACCTGGGGGATTTCTATCCCAAGGCCAAGGGGCAGCTCAACGCTAAGGCCTTGCTAACCGGGCCGAAAATGTCACCCACAATCACAACATCTTTTATGGCCAAGGCCTTGCATCTGCCTGATTATGATATTGCCAGCCTCGATGGGACTGTGGTGGTCGATCTGCTCAACTGGCAACAAGTGGATATCATGTTGACGGCCCAAGCACTCAAATTCAAGGAGCATACACTGCAATCGCTGGTCATTAATGCTGATAGCCAACAACTTGAAATCAAGCTGATCTCAGAAGCGATAAACGCCCAAATAAAACTCATTGGAGAACCCATGAATGAAGGCTGGTTGGGAAAGGTCGAGCAGGTTGAGATAAAAAGTCAGCGTTTTGCCAATTGGCACCTCAAGCAGCCGGCCACGTTTTTTGTCAGCCAAAAATCATTGTTGAGTGACAACCTGTGTTTGCTATCCAATCAGCAGGCCAGTTTGTGTGTCTCACTCAATCACAATAATAAACAATGGCAATCCAGGCTGGTCAGCAGAAAAATACCACTTCAACTCCTCGACCCGTTACTCCCCCCTGACCTGACACTTGAAGGTGTCGCAAATACCACCGCCGAGCTGACATTTCAAATGCCAAACCAGCTTATGGGCCAGGCCCAGATTGATTTGCCTGCCGGAACTGTCAGTTACCCACTATTGATTGGCGAACGAGACCATTGGCAATACCAACATGCCAAGGCATCAATCATTCTGAATAAACAAGGTCTGCAAGCAGACGCCCAAATTGCCATTAACAATGGCGACCAATTCAAGGCGCAACTTACCTTACCGGGGGCAAAACTATTGGCATTGGAACCGCAAAACCAAGCACTGCAAGCCCATGTTTCCTTGGCAGTACATGATCTTGGTTTATTCGAAACCATCATGACTGACATTTATGATCTTCGCGGTGAAGCAAACCTTAATATCAACGCATCCGGAAGCCTGGCTCAACCTCGGTTCACGGGCCAAGCACACCTGCTCAATGCCAGCCTTCGCATACCACGCCTGGGGATTAACATTGATCAAATCAAGTTTAATAGTCAAAGCAAAGGACTGGAAACACTTCGCTTCAACCTTGAGGCCCATTCCGGTAACGGCAATCTTGTTGTTAAAGGGCAAACCCGCCTGGATAGAGGCGCTGGCTGGCCAACGCAAATCAGCATCAAAGGCAGTGATTTTGAAATTTCGCGAATACCGGAAGCACGTGTACTGCTGACGCCTGACCTACAGATCAAACTGATAAACCGCCACATTGATATTGAAGGTAACGTTCACATCCCCTATGCCAAACTGCAACCAAAAGACATCACCACCGCAGTACGCGTGTCAGCCGATACAGTGATCGTTGACGGTGAACAGAAAACGCCAGAAAAGTGGAATATTACCTCCAAAATCAGGCTCACGTTGGGGGATCGGGTAAATTTTTATGGTTTCGGCTTTGAAGGCCGCTTAGGTGGCAACCTGTTACTGCAAGATGAACCCGGTCAACTGACCGCAGCCACAGGTGAAATCACCATTCCTGAAGGACGCTATCGCGCCTATGGCCAGCGTCTTAATGTTGAATATGGCCGCCTGCTCTATACCGGCGGGCCATTAAGCAACCCTGGCCTGGATCTGCGCGCCGTTCGCAAGGTCAACAACATAACAGCGGGGCTCAAGGTTGGTGGCAGTTTGAATCAACCACGGATTGACCTCTTCTCCATACCTGCCATGGGGCAAACCGACACCCTCGCCTATCTTCTACTGGGGCGTCCCATCGAAAATGCCTCAGACGAAGATGGTGCCATGATGGCAAAAGCGGTACTGGCCCTGGGGCTAAGTGGTGGTGACCGCCTGGCTCGCACCCTGGGCAACCGGTTTGGTTTGGACGAAATGCGGGTTGAGAGCAGTGATCGTGGCGATCAGGCGTCACTGGTCATGGGTCGGTATATGTCACCCAAACTGTATATCAGCTACGGCGTTGGTTTGATCGAAACGATTAATACCTTTAATGTCCGTTATCAGATCTCTGACCGGCTACAGCTAAAAGGTGAAAGCGGCGAACACCAGGGAGCCGATTTTCTCTACACGATCGAACGCTAAGCAACCGGCCTGACGTCGATAACTGGATTTCCCCACCCCTAAAGTATGGGGTAATATCCGTCTTCTCACACAATTGAGGCCGCATTCCCGAAGGCTCAGATTTAGCTCTGCACTGCCCATAAAGCTCTTAACGGTGTTCCGTAGATAGATCGTCAAAAGGTCGCCACGGACTCTAGAGCAGCCAACCTTGCAAGATGCCAAACAAGCGCTTGAGCGTTTTTCAGCGAAACAGGATGCTAAATATCCTGCGATTAGCCCCGAGCTGGCGAGCAGACTGGGTGATGGCACTGTAAGTAAAATATAATATTAAGAAACCCATCGTATCTGCGCAGTATACCGATGTTGTCAACAACAACTGAAAACTGAGCCAGTACTATTTAATTAAGGCGCTGGCATCACCCATTAATCGTAAGCGTCCGCTTTGGATTACATGAGCCCCTGTGACTATGAACATAAATTATTGGACGTGAAAAAAGCGGCTTAACTAGGGTGTCACAAAAAGCTTGACCACGTCACAGAAATATTTACAGTCTCTAGGCAATTTTTGAATTCAAGAAAAAAATGATGAGTATGTCGCTACTTATTTAGCTAGACCGGATTTCCAGCTATGCACTTTTTTAAAAATAAATTTGACAAATGGACTATCAAGCTTTCGGTCACTATAATACCAAAACTCCATAGTGCCCTTTTTAACTCTGACCGGTTCACCCACTAGCTCACGTACTTCATCATAGCTATACCCCACTTTGAGTCGGTTCCAATTTGCTTGATCCAGACTATCACCAGGATTAGTAGGGTTTGTACTTTGCTCAATCATTTGAACCACTTGTGGTGATTCAAAGGTATCCAAACGATGCTCAAGCTCAATAACACGTGAGGTCAATTCCATTACCTGCTGTTCTAAATCAGTATATGGAGACGCTAGGCTCACACTTGAGTTCGCTATCCCTAGCAATAAAATTCCACTTATTTTTAAACCGATTTGCATCTATAACCCCTTGTTTTTTTCATAATGTGGCAATTCTATCTTGCCCATGGCCAGAATGTCGACTCAAACAGCACAACAAGATTAAATATTTAGTTACTTTAAGATGGTCAGTTGCCCAAGCTACCAGGGATATTATTTCAGCCGCCCCATTCCTGAGAATGAGCTCATC
>JAJRWO010000034.1 GCA_024276775.1 Gammaproteobacteria bacterium
ACTCAGTAACACCGCTACCCGGAGCAAAATGAACATCCCGACCAAAGACACTCCCTCTAACGTTATCCAGCTGATTTTTCTGCCATCGACCCCATAACTCAATATCAGCGTTACCATTCAGCACACGCAGACCAAGCATAGAATGATTCGTGAGCCATTGCGCCAACGCCAGCCCACGCCCCTCAACATAAAAATCAACCGACCAGTCAACAATACGATCAACCAAGCCCTGTGCTTCAACAATGACTTTAATGCCACCCCCCAAATCTGGCGGCAGATGAACCTGACCTGCCAGATAATGCTGCTCACCTTCGTTATGCAATTTGAGGCTGACATCACGCATAGTAAAGGCATGACCACCGGGCATTAAATCACGCCAATGAATAATACTTTCTTCTATGGCAAGATATTTCTGACTAAACAACCACGCCATAAAGACATCGTTATTCTCTTTAATTTGACCCGTTACTGCCTGCGGCAATTCCAGACCAGCAACCAAAACACGGCCATCAGACTGTCGCAACAGGGACAGCTCAATGCCCTTGAAGGTTAAGTCACGTAAAGCCACCTGCCAACGATAAAGCGTTAGCGGCAGCGAGACATCCACATGTGCCAAATCAAAACGGAATCGCGCTTGACCATTCGAACGATCATGCAGCTGCACACCATGCAGAAACAAACGCGGGCCATAACCATGCCAACCAATCTCAATTTCAGCCACTGAAACAGGCTGTCCGATCAACCGACTCACTTCCAACTCAAGATCACCCTTATATCGCTCCAACTGTGGCAACAGCAAGCGTGCAGCGCTCAAGGAAAACGCCAAAAAAACAACAAACGCCAGTGTCCACAGCCAAGTATGCCGGGATAAAATACGGATAATTTTGAAACTACTTTTCACGCTATTGACAATAGCAAGCTCAGGCAATCAAAAACCGGATGCTGGTCACTCACATCATTACCACATCAAACTGTTCTTGGGTATAAAGCGTTTCTACCTGTAGTTTGATAGGCTTACCAATAAACGCTTCCAGCTCGGCAACACTGGTGGGTTCCTCATCCAGCAAAATATCCACCACCTCCTGGGAAGCCAATACCAAGTATTGCTGTGCGTCAAATTGACGTGCCTCACGCAAAATTTCACGAAAAATTTCAAAACAAACCGTCTCCGGTGTTTTCAAAGTACCACGGCCATTACAGGTTGGGCAGGACTGGCATAACACGCGCTCCAGTGATTCACGGGTACGTTTGCGCGTCATCTCTACCAGCCCCAGGGCAGACACCTCGGTAATATGACTCTTGGCCCGGTCACGCTCAAGATTCCGCTCCAGCGAACGCAACACCTTACGCTTGTGCTCTTCTTCACCCATATCAATAAAGTCAATAATGATGATGCCACCAAGATTTCGTAGCCGCAGCTGACGCGCAATCGCCTGGGTTGCTTCCAGATTGGTTTTAAAGATGGTTTCCTCCAGGTTGCGATGCCCAACAAAGGCACCTGTATTAACATCCACCGTTGTCATCGCCTCGGTTTGGTCAATAATCAGATACCCTCCCGATTTTAACTGCACTTTTTTATCCAGCGCCTTTTGGATTTCATCCTCAACACCATACAGATCAAAAATGGGTCGCTCGCCTGGATAGTGCTCAATTCTTGATGCCAGCTCAGGCATAAACTGCTCTGCAAATTGGCTCACTCGTCGTGTTGCACGGCGGGAATCAATGCGTAATTTTTCCACCTCATCATCAACAGCATCGCGCAAAACCCGCATCACCAGCGGCACATCCTCATGCACCAAGCCTCCCGCTTTGACGGCCAGCCGACGCGTTTGAATCGAATCCCAAAGCTTATTCAGAAAATGCGTATCGGCCTTAAGCGCTTCAATTGAAACCCCTTCAGCAGCCGTTCGAACAATATACCCCCCCGCTGTATCCTTCATTAGCAGCGATATCACATCCCTGAGTCGCTGCCGCTCCAGGTCATCCTCAATTTTGAGCGATATCCCGACATGAAAGACATTAGGCGTAAAAACCAAAAACCGTGATGGCATAGTGATATTCGTCGTCAAGCGCGCACCTTTGCTGCCAAGTGGATCCTTAACCACTTGTACTAGCAGCTCCTGGCCAGCATGCAACAATTGAGCAATATTATCACTTTGACTGCCATCAGAGGGCCGCTGGGCAATATCAGAAGCCTGTAAAAAGGCCGCTCGCTCCAGGCCAATATCAACAAAGGCTGCCTGTATGCCAGGTAACACTCGCGACACCTTGCCTTTATATATATTCCCTACCAGACCACGACGACGCTCTCGCTCAACCACCACCTCTTGCAAGACCCCGTTTTCAACCACTGCCACACGCGTTTCATGCGGGGTCACATTCATCAAAATTTCTACAGACATCGTCTAATTTATCCGCTCGAACTCACTCGCCCCAGCTATCACACACGTTAATTCCAAATTCGGCCAGCAACTCGGCCGTCTCAAACAAGGGCAAGCCCATCACCGCCGAAAAACTGCCTTCCAAATGTTCAACAAACATCGCCGCACGGCCTTGAATTGAATAACCCCCTGCCTTATCTTTCGGCTCACCTGTCTGCCAGTAAGCTAAACGCTCAGCCTCACCAATCCTTCTAAAACTCACCTTATTAACACTCAACCGACTCGCCTTGTGCCCGTCTATCCCCTGACCCGCCAGAACCACCGCCGTCAACACCCGGTGAGTACGCCCTGACAAACGCGCCAACATAGCCATTGCCTCGGTTTGATCGCCAGGCTTACTCAATATGTCACCATCGATGATTACCGATGTATCCGCCGCCAAAACAGGCAAGCCTAAACAGTCATTCTGAGTTTGGTGCAGCACCGCCTCAGCTTTTTCCAGCGCCATGCGCCGCACATAAAGCTCCGCCGACTCACCGAAGCCAGGCGTTTCATCAATATCTGCCACAACAACCCGATACGCCACGCCGATCTGAGACAACAATTCAGCTCGACGAGGCGATGCAGACCCCAAGAAAACCATAGGTTTGTCCATTGTTTGAAAGATACTAGGCCGCGAACCAAAGGGCAAATACTGAACCCGGAAAATTCAGTTGAGTATAAAAATGTAAGCATGCTATGAATTGATTTCACAATGGCCTGAAAAAATATTAGTATCACTTTAATTATTACCCATCCAAAAGACTAAACCATTGATTAAAAACAAAACTATTCTGGACGAGCAAGCACTCCGTGCTGTACAATTCAAGTTGTCAAAATTTTACTAAAGATTTCTTGCGCCGGGTCGCTAGTCATCGCCATTTTAAAGAGGCATTAGCATGAAACAGTTAGGCAGTTTCAAATATTTTTTTGGTTTACCTTTACTTTGCATGGCTGGCAGCGCGTTTGCCAATCCGCCGCTGGTTAATTTCAATGGCTGGAGCGCCAACGCCGGCGCAATCGACACCACAGCCTCGTGCAGCGCCGCAGGCATTACCTGCACCACCCAAGTTCAGGATAACGGCTTTCTAATAGAAAAGGTCGAAACCGCTGACTACACCTACCTGCGTTTTGTCATCACCGATCCCAATGCAACGGGAGCAACGTCAGACCTGGAATTCTCCGCAGAGACATTTCTTCCTTTTGCCTTCAACGCTGGTCCAACCGCCGGTATAAGCCAAGGCATATCCTCATTACAAGTCATCCGCGAAGCTGCCACAGGCTTTGAAAGCACCGCCGAACTACAGCGGTCAATGATGCGCCTTGAAAATCCAGCCATGATAGACAATACCACCGTGCTTGAGCCAACCCCTCCAGAAGACATGTACTCCATCAAACTGTCCCAAACCATTACCGATGAAGAAAATGGCTATGCAGACACCTTTGACTACTTAGGCTACACTGCCTTCGCAACCCTACCCAACATGAACCCTGATAGCGACGTGACCATCGGCCGAGCAATGGAAATCACTCAACAGGTTGCAATAGGCGAATCAAACGATCCTAGCGCTACAAAGCAAACCTTCCAGCAGAAACGCCGCATGGGCGTAAGCGGTAATAGTATTGCAAACCCCTTTTCAAATACCAATTATTTTGTTGAAGGCAATCCCCTGTCTAGCGCCAACAGCATGACGCTCGGCGACGCAACAGTCACATGGGCCGATGGCGACGAAATAGTGAGCAACTGGCTGGTTCAAGAGGATATTATGTCTGATACAACTGCCCTCGTTCACCAAACAATTGAAAATAAAACAACAGGGGCCTCCGCTGTCCAAACTGACATTTCAGCAAGCTTACCAGCCACCCCTTTTGCATGGGAGCCTGTCAATTTTGGGACCGAGCCTAGTATTCCTTAGCCTAACCCCCATACAAAAAAGGCCGCACATTGCAAATGTGCGGCCTTTTTTATTTTGGAACCACCGGATTTATACCTACAACTCCGGAAACAGACTATTTAATCCAAACCGTCTTCTGATTGACAAACTCCAACATCCCGTGACGACATAATTCACGTCCATAGCCTGAGTTTTTGATGCCACCAAACGGCAACCGAGGATCACTTTTAACCATACCGTTCACGAATACAGCACCCACCTGCACCTGACGGGCAACGGACTCACCTCGTCCTATATCCTGCGTCCAAACACTGCCGGCCAAACCAAATACAGAGCCATTGGCAACCTCAATTGCCTCAAGCTCATTTTTGACCCGAATCACCGTCGCAACCGGGCCAAAAAACTCTTCATCCCAAGCCGACATCCCAGGCCTGACCTCATCCAGAATGGACGCTTGATAAAAAGCTCCCACCCCTTCAAGTGGCGCACAACCAGTCACAGCTACCGCACCCTTAGCAAGACTGGCCAACACCTGCCGATGCAGCTCATCGCGTAAATCTATTCGAGCCATAGGTGCCAAGGAAGTTTCAACATTTCCTGGAGCACCGGGCTTAAGCGCTTCAACAGCCACCTTGAATTTAGCAACAAATTCATCAGCCACGCTTTCCAGGACAATAAAACGCTTGGCGGCAATACAGCTCTGCCCGGCATTTAAAAACCTCGATGCCACACCCTGCAGGACCGCCCAATCAAGATCTGCATCCTCAAGTACAATAAAAGGGTCTGCTCCCCCAAGCTCCAACACCGTCTTTTTCAGGTGAGCACCCGCTGTCGCGGCCACCTGACGCCCAGCCGATTCAGAGCCTGTCAGCGTCACCGCATGAATACGTTTATCCTTAACCACGCTCGCCACCTGAGCCGATGAAATCATTAAACTACGAAATACCCCCGCTGGCAGTCCAGCATCACGCACCACCGCTTCAATCGCTAACGCACACTGTGGCACATTGGAGGCATGTTTGAGCACTCCAGTATTACCCGCCACCAAGGCCGGAACCAAAAACCGAAACACCTGCCAAATTGGAAAATTCCACGGCATGACAGCCAGCACCGTACCCAATGGTTGATAAGCAACAAAACTTCGTCCCGCGTCAGACTCAATCAACTCATCAGCCAAAAAGGCCGCACCATTATCAGCATAGTAATCACATACCACAGCGCATTTTTCTACCTCGGCACGGGCCTCGCCAATCAACTTGCCCATCTCCAGCATAATCAACGCTGCCAGCTGATCACGACGCTGCAAGACTAACTGCCCTAAGCGTCGCACGTGATCACAACGTTCACTCAACGGGGTATTCACCCACACCCGTGTTGCAACAGCCACTTCAGCCAAAGCCTGCTCAAGTTGAACCTCATTCCAGTAAGGATACTCATCAACCCACTCGTTAGTGGCTGGATTTAATGAAACAAACGGCATCTTCAACTCCTTTTGATCTTTTATAGCAACTATCCTACCCAAAAACTTGACCTGAGAGGGCCAACCCCGGAAAATTTACGCCACTTCATTAAGAACTTGAATTAAGGATTAGGCATGACAGCAAAAACCATCTGCGTCTTGGGCGGAACAGGGTTCGTAGGCCACCAACTGATATCACAACTGACACGAGCAGGTTACTACGTTATTGCCCCCTCAAGAAACCGTGAACGTCATCGCTCTCTTCAAGTGCTACCCAAGGTCGACGTTATCGACGCCGACATCCATGACGAAGAAACCCTTAACGCACTATTCGTCGGCTGCCATGCCGTCATTAACCTAACGGCCATTCTGAATGAAAACAAACGTGGCGAATTCAAAAAAATTCACGTTGAGCTGGTAGAAAAAATAATCAACGCCTGCAATCACGCCGGCGTCACCCGTCTGCTACAGATGAGCGCAATCAATGCCGATGCAGCCAAGGGCAGTAGCCAGTATCTGCGCAGCAAGGGTGAAGGTGAAACGCTGGTGCTAGCCGCCAAAGATCTGAATGTAACGACTTTCCGCCCGTCAGTTATTTTTGGTGAAGACGATAGCTTTTTCAACAAATTTGCCGAACTGTTACTCAACCTGCCAATCCTGCCACTCACCTGCCCAGGCAGTCGCATGGCCCCCATTTATGTTAGCGATGTGGTCGCAGTCATGGTAGAGGCACTGAGTGACAGAAGTACATTCGGCAAAAGCTACGATCTATGTGGCCCCAAAAACTACACGCTGCAAGAATTAGTCGATTACACCAATCAACTGACCGGCCTGAAACGTACCATTATCCCGCTTGGCAACGGCATGTCAGCAATGATGGGGCGCATCATGGGTATGATGCCATTCAAACCATTCAGCCACGACAACTTCCTAAGCCTGCAAACACCTGCCATCAGCGATAAAGATTTCCCCAGTCAATTTGGAGTAATACCTGTCAGCATCGAAATCATCGTCCCCAAATACATTGGTGCCGCTAATATGCGTGGCCGCTACGACAATATTCGCCAAAAAGCGGCGCGTGACAAAAACCAACCCGCCTAAGCATTTATCGGGTTTAGATGGATTAAAGCGAGCAAATGGGAGAGCGAATAAAAATATTCATATTTTTGAGGTGCATAGCAGGACCAGGCAACGAAAAAATAAGGATACTTAGTCCCTCTTCCCATTACCGCAGCAGTTCAGCGTGCTCTCGGACAGGCGTCTAACCATGCAAACCTACCAGGTCGGCGGCGCCGTAAGAGACAAACTGCTCGATTTACCGGTTAAGGATCATGACTGGGTCGTCGTCGGTGCCACCCCTAACGAAATGCAGCAGCTCGGCTACCGTCAGGTAGGCAAAGACTTTCCGGTCTTTCTTCACCCGCAAACTCATGAGGAATACGCCCTCGCTCGCACCGAACGCAAAACCGGCCCGGGCTACACCGGTTTTGTTTTCCACGCCGCAACTGACGTCAGCCTGGAACAGGATCTGAGCCGCCGCGACCTGACCATCAACGCCATCGCCATGGCCGAAGATGGCACAATCATCGACCCCTTTCATGGCCAGCAGGATTTGCAACAGAAAATTCTGCGTCATGTCTCACCCGCCTTTGCCGAAGACCCGGTACGCATCCTCCGTGTCGCCCGTTTTTATGCCCGTTTCGCACCACTGGGATTCAGCATTGCTGACGAAACCATGGCCCTGATGCGGCAGATGGTGAATAATGGCGAAGTCGATGCCTTGGTGCCTGAACGAATCTGGCAGGAAAGCCAACGCGCTCTAAGCGAACAACAGCCACGGGGGTTTTTTGAGGCTCTGCGTGACTGTGGTGCACTGGCTTGTATCTTCCCTGAAATTGACGCCCTGTTCGGGGTGCCACAAACTGAAAGACATCATCCCGAAATTGATACCGGTACCCACACCCTAATGGTGTTGGACCAAGCCAGCCAACTCAGCCCAGAACCACGCGTTCGTTTCGCCGCCTTACTTCACGACCTGGGCAAGGGCAGTACCCCCAAACATGAGTGGCCACGCCACATCGGCCATGAGGCCCGCTCCTTGCCCTTGGTGCGACAACTGTGTCAACGACTGCGAGTAGCCAATAATTTTCGTGATCTTGCCCTGCTAACAGCGCAATTTCATACACACTGCCACCGTGCTGCTGAGCTGCGGCCAAAAACCCTGCTCGACACCCTTCAGGCACTGGACGCATTCCGACGCCCGGAACGGTTTGAAGAATTCCTGCTTTGTTGTACTGCCGACACCCGTGGCCGGCTTGGCTTTGAAAACAAGGAATACCCCCAGGCCGACATATTTCGTCATGCCCATATAGCCGCCCTCAGCATCGATGCCGCCACACTGGCTCAGCAAGGATTTAAGGGCCAACAACTGGCAGAAAAGTTGCAACATCTACGTTGCAAAGTCATCGCCAGCATAAAAACATCGAAAATATCCGCTATACAAAAAAGCGCTGAATAACAACCACTTCAATACTCTGGCGCAGTCTTTGCTTGTAAAGTTTATATATATTTTTCAGCCACTTAAGAAATATCAACACACCAAACAAAGTTTGACTTTGCTCAAAAAACTATGCGAGCCTAGGCACTCGCCTCGCTAGAAAGTACACTATCGCAAAAGCTACTTGACAGATGACGGCGATGATTCACTCAGCTCATTAGGAGGTAAGACCTATGTATGGAGTACGTCATCATATCCTGGAAGAATTCCCTGATCTTTCAGGAACGATCACCACAATGAAGAAAAACAACCCTAAGTTTGCAACGCTTCTATCCCGCTACGATGAAACCGACGAAAAGATCTACGGAATTGAAGCCCAAAGCCGCCCGGTAACCGATGAATATGTCGACTTTCTCAAAAAAGAGCGCATCAAGCTTAAAGATAATCTCTATTCCATGATCAAGCCCAGCGTCGAGTAACAAAACAAAACCACAGCAACGATGACAGGAATTTGCGCGCCTGAGGGCGCGCTTTTTTACGCCTGCAACCGCAGGATCTAAACAGTAAAAATAACGCTCGTTTGATTATCTGTATTCACAAACCAAACTTTAAGCCTATTGCCGTTGATACACACGTAATTTTTGATCTAACTGCAGCAAACGCTCAGGCGTCCCGACATCACACCATTCACCTGCATAATGCTCACCCGTGACCTTACCCGCCAGCATGGCCTGCCGTAGTACCGGAGCCAGCGGAAAAGCGCCAAGCTGACAACCCGCAAATATTTCCGGCCGGAGAATACTCACCCCGCTGAAGGTAAACTTCGACTCACCAGTGGTCGACACCCGCTCCCCCTGTAAAGCAAAATCGCCTAATAAATTGTGCTCGGGATTATCCACCAACAACAGATGTGCCAGTCCTGCGATTGAGCCAGGCAACCGCCGAAAAGGATAATCGGTCCAGATATCACCATTGACCACCACAAACGGAGCATCACCCAGTAAAGACAAAGCATTGAAGATTCCGCCACCGGTTTCCAAGGCTTCATGTTCTGATGAGTACTGAATAAACGCACCATAAGCCGAACCATCGGCCAACAGTGCTTCAATCTGCTCACCCAGGTAGGCATGATTAATCACCAGCTCTGTAATGCCAGCAGCAACAAGATTTTGAATATGGTATTCGATGAGACACCGCCCAGCGACATCCAGCAAAGGTTTGGGAGTAGAGTCAGTCAGCGGGCGCATGCGTTCGCCGCGCCCGGCAGCAAGAATCATGGCTTTCATTAAACTTAAAACCCTCAGTTAAATGGGGTGAAGTATGGATTGACGGCGCAGTAGAGTCAGCAACCGGGCTTCTATATCCATAACGCTATGGGTATGTCTTGCTCAGGAACGGAAATTATATAATATTGAATAGGTATTGTGCGGGCATATAAAGTCAGCCACGTTAGGCGAGCAATTAGTGCCTGCCCGAAACCCCATAGCCACATTAAAATATATTTTTTTTGTAATAGACGTTGCCAACTGCTGCCAACTTGTAACGAACAGTCGCCAGCTTGATAAAACTGGACAAAAACCACCCAGCCATGACAAAATCATCTTGACTCTTGGCAACTTCGTTAACAAAATGCTCGCTTTATAAAAAGGGGATACATGGCCAAAATCCTGGTACTGAACGGCCCTAACCTGAATTTGCTTGGTAACCGCGAACCACAGCACTACGGTGCCACCAAACTGGCTGACATCGACACGTCACTCACTCAGGCTGCGCGACTGGCTAATCATGAGCTAAACTGTTTTCAAAGCAATGCCGAACACGAACTCATTGAACAGATTCACCAAGCAGGACACAACCAGGTTGACTTCATTCTCATCAACCCAGCCGCCTTCACTCATACCAGCGTGGCTCTGCGTGACGCCTTGAGCGCGGTCAAAATTCCGTTTATTGAAATACATTTATCGAATATCCATGCCCGCGAGAGCTTTCGCCGCCAGTCTTATTTTTCAGACCTGGCACATGGCGTGATCAGTGGACTAGGCCCAATCGGCTATCAGCTAGCCTTGCAGGCCGCCATAGAACAAATAACCCAAACGCAAAACACTAACAATGGTTTAAAGACATGGACACTCGCAAAATAAAAGCACTCATTGCACTACTGGAAGAATCCGATATCACTGAAATCGAGATTCATGAAGGTGAAGAATCTGTTCGCATCAGCCGTCACAAACAAGTGCTTGCAGCTCCCGTAGCCACCCTGCCTGTTGCAGCAACCGCCGCACCCGCGGCCACCACAGAAGCGGTGACAGCCGCAGCCAGCGGTCACGAAGTAACAGCACCTATGGTTGGCACCTTTTATCGCTCTTCTTCGCCTGGTGCTAAACCTTTCACCGAAGTCGGCCAGCAAATCAACGAGGGCGACACCCTCTGCATCATCGAAGCAATGAAGATGCTGAATCAGATTGAATCAGACAAATCAGGCAAGGTTGTTGCCATCCTGGTCGAAGATGGTCAGCCAATCGAATACGGCCAACCACTGTTTGTCATTGAGTAAGCACGAGCCTCGTTCCGCAATGCTCAAACAATCACACAAACAATAGAGTTAAAGACTTATGTTCGAAAAAGTTGTTATCGCCAACCGTGGCGAAATCGCCCTTCGTATTTTGCGTGCCTGCCGTGAGCTGGGCATCAAAACCGTTGCGGTACATTCATCTGCCGACCGCGATCTGAAACACGTTCGTCTGGCCGACGAGTCAGTTTGCATCGGCCCTGCCGATTCCACTCACAGCTACCTGAACGTCCCAGCCCTGATCAGCGCCGCCGAGGTCACGGATGCTGTTGCCATTCACCCCGGCTACGGCTTTCTGTCGGAAAACGCCGATTTTGCCGAGCGTGTTGAGGAGAGTGGTTTCACCTTCATCGGCCCAAAACCCGAAACCATTCGCATCATGGGTGACAAAATTTCAGCCATCGAAACAATGAAAGCCAGTGGTGTACCTTGCGTACCTGGATCTGATGGCCCTCTGGGTGATAATCACGATGAGATTCTGGAAATGGCGCGCAAGATTGGTTTTCCAGTCATCATCAAGGCCGCTGGTGGTGGCGGTGGTCGTGGCATGCGCGTCGTCAATAGTGATGCTACCTTGCTGCACTCCATTGCTCTGACCAAGGTTGAGGCCGGCAATTTCTTTGGCAACGACGTTGTTTACATGGAAAAATTTCTCGAAAATCCACGCCATATTGAATTCCAGATATTGGCTGACAGCCACGGCAATGCCATCCACCTGGGTGAGCGTGATTGTTCCATGCAGCGTCGTCATCAGAAAGTAATCGAAGAAGCCCCTGCGCCAGGCATCAGTGACGAACTGCGCCAGAAGATAGGCAAAATATGCGCCGATGCCTGCATCAAAACAGATTATCGTGGCGTTGGCACCTTTGAGTTTCTCTACGAAAACGGCGAATTTTATTTCATCGAGATGAATACTCGTCTGCAAGTGGAGCACCCCGTGACCGAAATGATCACCGGCATTGACTTGGTGAAAGAACAGCTATTGGTTGCCGCGGGTAAAAAACTTTCCTACACACAAGAGGACATCAGCTTCAATGGTCATGCCATTGAGTGCCGCATTAACGCCGAAGACCCCGATAGTTTTATGCCTTGTCCCGGTAAAATCACCAATTGTCACGCCCCTGGCGGCTTAGGTGTACGGGTCGACTCGCACATCTACAGCGGCTATTCCGTGCCACCGTATTACGACTCTATGATTGGCAAATTGATCTGCCATGCCAACGATCGTGAAACCGCCCTGGTGCGTATGGCTGGTGCTCTGGATGAACTGGTCATTGACGGCATCAAGACCAACAAGGACTTGCACAGTCGCCTGGTACGTGATGCTGCCTTTATGGCTGGCAGCACCAGCATTCATTACCTGGAAAAGAAACTCGGCCTCAGTTAAACCAAGGATGTACTGGGGACAATGTAAAAACGCAAGCCCTGGCACACTCCCCTTAACCCTGCGATCATTTATGCCTTGGTTACAACTTAAATTCAACAGCTCACCACAACAGGTCGACCACATCAGTGACCTGCTCACCGAGCTTGGCGCCGCCGCTGTCACCTTTGAAGACGGTGCTGACCAACCCTTGTTCGAACCCGACCCGGGTGAAACCAAATTATGGAACAACACCCACATCATTGGCCTGTTCGCTGCCAACGCTGATATGCCTGATGTCATTAAACAGCTCAAACTGGCACTGGGCGAACAAGCACCGCAACAAGTACAGGTCAATCCCCTTGAAGATAAAGACTGGGTACGGGCCTGGATGGACACATTTCAGCCAATTCGTTTTGGTCAAAACCTGTGGATATGCCCCAGTTGGCATACCCCGGATCAACCCGACGCCACCAACGTCATGCTTGACCCTGGCCTAGCCTTTGGCACCGGCACCCACCCCACCACCGCCCTGTGCATGGAATGGCTGGATGCACACCCACCGACAAACTTGAACCTCATCGACTTCGGCTGCGGCTCAGGCATCCTCACCATCGCCGCAGCCCTGTTGGGGGCAAAACATGTTGAGGCCATTGACCATGACCCGCAGGCTATACTGGCCACCAATGATAACGCCGAAAAAAATAATGTCCGCGACAAAATCAATGCCTTGCTGCCACGGCAATTTGAAGACAAGCCCGTCGACCTGATACTGGCCAACATCCTCGCCAACCCCTTGCTGAAACTCGCACCACGCTTTGCCAAGATGCTTAAGCCTGGCGGCCAAATTGTATTATCGGGCATCCTTGCCGAACAGGCCGAGCAATTATTGCAATGCTATGCGGAATGGTTTGAGCTACAGCCACCGACACAGCAGGATGACTGGGTACGCATCGACGGCATACGCCGTTAAACGCCATGTACACACATTGCCCTCATTGCGACACCTATTTCCGCATTTCCTCAGCGCAGATCAAATTAGCCAATGGCAATGTCCGCTGCGGCCGCTGTTTTGGTACATTTAATGCCGTCAATCGTCTGGCTGACGAGCCACCAGCGCCCACTGACAGCAAGCCAATAAAAAAACCAGGCCGTATCTCTGGCAACGCTGACACAGCTAAAAACAGCATCAAAACCCGTGTTGCTAAAACAATCGTTGACCCCCGACAAGATAGCCAGAAAGAGGCCATACAATCCCATCCACAGAAAATTATTGAAACATTTCAATGGCCAGCAAGCCTCCAGTCAAAAGGAACACGCCTGCTCTGGACATTACTAAGCCTGCCACTACTGGTTCTACTGGGACTGCAATACGTTTATTACAATCTCAACCAACTATCCCAAAACAGCCAATACCGTCCAGCGCTCACAAGCCTGTGTTCGCTAGCAGGCTGTGAGTTGCCGCTATTTAAATCACCGCAACAAATAAAACTGGTACACCGCGATATTCGCGCCCATAGCAAGAAAAAAAATATCCTGGTGGTCAAAGCAACAATCACCAACCAGGCGGATATCACCCAAGCCTTTCCAGTCATGCAGCTCAGTATGCAGGACATTACCGGCCACACCATCACAGGCAGACGTTTTTTGCCCAGCGAATATTTAGTCGACAGCATCAACATTGATACTGGCATTGCCGCCAAGCAAAGTTACCAAATCCAGCTCAAGCTGATTGATCCCGGTAAGGATGCCGTGGGTTTTGACTTCGAATTTCTGTAGAAAACCTTTGGCAAAACTGTCAACTCAAAGCTAAAATGTCCCCTTTTGATTTCGGGAAGGGGTGTGACAAAGGGGGACATTACAGCTTTGGGCTAACAAAAATAATTCACAACCCTTTGCAATTTCGGTGTTTTGCTCTAAAATAGCGCCCCTCTCACCCTCATCGGTGAACTTAACAACCCTGAACTGCATCATTTAAGGAATTGAATACTTATGCCATCAGTACGACTGAGAGAAAACGAGCCTTTCGAAATCGCCCTGCGTCGCTTCAAACGCACCTGCGAAAAGGCAGGCGTCTTGTCTGAAATTCGCAGCCGCGAGTGCTACGAAAAACCAACAGCCGTACGCAAACGCAAAGCCGCTGCTGCCGTAAAACGTCAACACAAAAAGCTGATGCGCGAGCAGGCGCATCGCAAACGTCTTTACTAAAAAACACCTGATGCAAGGACAGTAGCAAATATGGCTACCTTGAAAGAGCAGATCCAGGAAGACATGAAAACCGCTATGCGCGCCAAAGAAAAGACGCGCTTGGCAACTATTCGTTTGGCCTTGGCGGCTATCAAGCAAAAAGAAATAGACGACAGGTCCACCCCCAGCGATGCGCAAGTACTGGCCATCCTGGAAAAAATGGTCAAGCAGCGTCGCGACTCCATCAAACAGTTCGAAGACGCCGGACGCCAAGAGCTGGCCGATATCGAGAAGGCTGAAATTGTCATTCTGCAAGACTATTTACCCGAACAGATGGATGCAACCGAACTTGATGCCATTGTCGCTGAAATTATCACCAATATTGGCGCAACCGGCCCGCAAGACATGGGCAAAGTAATGGCTGTGCTCAAGCCTCGCATCCAAGGCCGCGCCGATATGGGCCAAGCCAGCCAACGAGTCAAAAACAAACTGACTGCCGTTTGAAAAAACCTGCCCAACGGCTAAACTGAGCGTTTCGCCGTAACCTTAAAAATATTCTTTGCTGATGGCAGGCCGCATTCCACAACACTTTATCGACGAGCTGCTCAACCGGGTAGACATCGTTGATGTCATCGACAGCCGCGTACCACTGCGCAAGGCTGGCCGCGATTACCAAGCTCGCTGCCCTTTCCACGAAGAAAAATCAGCTTCATTTACCGTCAGCCAAAACAAACAGTTTTACCACTGCTTCGGCTGCGGTGCCAATGGCTCCGCCATCGGTTTTCTGATGGACTATGAACACATGGACTTCATTGAGGCTGTCAAAGAACTGGCCCGTCGCAGTGGTATGGAACTCCCCACCACTGAACACAGCAACACAACACACAACCCCGGCCCAGACCTTCACCCCATCATGCAGACCGCCACCCATTTTTATCAACAACAACTCAAGCAACACCCTGAAGCCAACAAGGCCATCGACTACCTTAAACAACGCGGTCTCACTGGCGAGGTCGCAGCCAGATTCGGCATTGGCTTTGCACCGCCAGGCTGGGATAACCTGGGCAAAGCCCTTGGCAACAACAAACAAGGCCAACAACAACTTGTTACCACTGGCATGAGCGTCGCCAAAGATGACGGCGGCCAGTACGACCGTTTTCGCAACCGCATCATGTTCCCAATCAAAGACCACCGCGGCCGGGTCATCGCCTTCGGTGGTCGCGTGATAAACAAAGAAGACAACCCTAAATACCTCAATTCACCAGAATCACCGCTATTCCACAAAGGCAAACAGCTATACGGCCTGTACGAAACCAAACAAGCCTTGCGCCAAATTGACCGATTATTGGTGGTCGAAGGTTACATGGATGTCGTTGCGCTGGCCCAACACGGCATTTACTACGCCGTTGCCACACTCGGCACCGCCGTCACCCACGATCATCTACAGCCACTGTTTCGTACCAGTAGCGAAGTGGTATTTTGCTTTGATGGCGACCGCGCTGGCCGTGATGCCGCCTGGAAAGCACTCGACATCATGCTGCCAGAACTCAAAGATGGCCGTACTGCTCGCTTCATGTTTCTAGCCGATGGCGAAGACCCTGATAGCCTGATTCGCCAAATCGGTCAGCAAGCCTTCGAAAAAAAAATTGTGAGCGCCATCTCACTTTCAGAATTTCTATTGCAGAACCTAAGCCAGCGCGTCGATATGAGCGCCATCGATGGACGCGCCCGCCTAATAGACCTGGCCCGCCCCAAGCTAGCAAAAATTAGCCATCAAGTTTTTAAACACATGATCATTTCTGAACTCGCTAATCGTACCGGCATGTCAGGAGCAGAACTCACATCACTGCTTGGCGAAAAATCCATTACACACACGTCAAGCAAAGCAATAGCCAGATCGCCTGGCAATTCACGTAAGCTATCCCCTGTCCGAAGCATTATCAGTCTGCTGCTTGAGCAGCCTCAACTTGCACAACAGGAACCCGACCCCAGGCGATTTCTGGAATTAAAAGAACCCGGTATTAATTTATTGGTCGAACTACTTGAACTTATACAGCAACAGCCCCACATTCATTGTGGCGCAATCCTGGAGCATTGGCGTGACCGCCCTGAAGGCAAACACCTGAACAAACTTGCCCTCAGCACCCACACCATTCCCAGCGAAGGTTATAAACATGAGTTTCAGGATGCCCTGAGACATTTAGACAAACAACGTATTGAACACATCTGCAATCAATTACTTCACAAGGGTGAAAACAGCCCCCTTAGTTCACAGGACAAAATACGACTAACAGAATTATTAAATAGAAAACAACTGCTTAGCCGACCACTCACACGCAATAATGACAATGAAAATTAGCCCTTGACGGAAATAAATTTGGAGTTTAAAGACTTTCATAATTTTGCTATAATTAGCGGCCATTTTTTCGGCCATGCACTTTAGGCATTTAACGAGCGAGACTTTTATACGTGAATATGAGCCGCGAGCAAACGGAATCACAGATCAAACTACTCATTGCCAAAGGCAAAGAGCAGGGCTACCTGACCTACCGGGAAGTCAACGATCATCTGCCCGATGAAATCGTCGACCCGGAGCAGGTCGAGAGCATCATCACCATGATCAACGCCATGGGCATTCCTGTTCATGAAGTTGCGCCTGATGCCGACAGCCTGATTCTGTCCGACAAGGCAGTGACCGATGATGACGCTGCTGAAGAAGCCGCCGCTAAC
>JAJRWO010000310.1 GCA_024276775.1 Gammaproteobacteria bacterium
CAGGCTTTAACAGGCTGTTAATCAGGCGTATCGACGGTAACCACCTGATTACGGCCTTTATACTTAGCCTGGCAAAGCATCTGATCAGCCGTCTCGCGCAACTTATCCACATCGCCAATGGCGGGCGCTGCGGCAAGCCCACCACTGAGCGTGACACTTATATCCTGACCACCAGCATGATGCAACAATTCGGCAAAACCCTGCCTGACCTCATCCATCACTCTGACCGCTACTGCCAACGGCGTTTCAGGCATAATGACCGCAAATTCATCGCCGCCATACCGGCCAATCACATCAATATTACGCAAACGCTGTTTTAACAACCGTGCTAGGCTTTTTATCACCCGGTCACCCATCGCATGACCGTGATGATCGTTAACCCATTTAAAATGATCAATATCAAGCATGGCAAATGACGCACAACCACCATGGCGTGAAATTCTGGCCACCTCTTGGGTTAAGGCTTCCATAACACGACGATGATTAAGCAGGCCAGTGAGGCTATCCTCTGACATACGCAATCCAAGCCCGCGATAACGCTCAGCCCTTATTGAAACCGACTTAATAAGGTTAATGGGCTTGATTGGCTTAAGAAGAAAATCATCCCCCCCCATACTCATAGCATCCAACTGAATATTGCGATCAGTCTCAGCCGACAGAAACACGATTGGCAAGCCCAAATAAGCGGGCTGCTGTCGAATCATCAATGCCAACTCAACACCGCTGCAATAAGGCATGTACATATCCATCAACACCAACTCAGGCGAAAACGCCTTAATCGCCTCCAACACCTGCTGCGGATCAGTCACCAACTCCGTCTCCATTCCTGCCTGGCCCAGTAAACTGGCATAATAAGTTGCCTGTGACCTCGAGTCATCAACAATCAGAATACGATAAGACTGAACTTCTTCTATCGTGGTTAATTCATCCAGCATATCCACCAGGGGTTCGATGGAAAGCGGTTTTTTGAAATAGGCCCGACCACCAGCACGGATAGACTCAAGCCTAACCTCAAAATCACAACAATCAGAAATGAAGATGGTCGGAATAGACTCAGCCTGCTCGGCGTTAATCGCCTTAATCACATCAATACCTGCCACCCCCCCTTCCAGCAAAACAATTTCAGCAATAATAGCCGCTGGCCGTTGTATCCGAGTGGCTGCAGTTAAGTCAGACGCTGAGACAAAAAGATCAATTTTATAACCAAAGTGTTCAAGCTTAATCGCCAGATTTTCTCCACTCTTTTCCGCATCTTCAAGCAGATAAACAACGCGCCCACAGCGCGACGTCCTCGGCACGGCAGCCGCCGGCAGTTCAAAATCCTCGCAATCCACTTCCTGACCGACTTGTTGTATAGCAACCCTAACCTGCTGCAGCATAGCCTCAACCACATCCAGATCTCTAGCCAGATCGACGGAAACAAGTTGTTGCTCAAGCGTTCGGGTCACATTGCTCAGTGCTTCACAACCAAAGGTCGCCCCTGCCCCCACCAACGAGTGTACAGCGCGGTGAAACTCGACCCGCGCTGATTCATCCCAGGTCTGACACCATTTTTGCAGGTGACTCTCCAGGGTATCTAGGCGTTTGGGCAATTGTTCAATGAAACTTTGTCGCAAGGCATCAAGTTGTGCCTTCAACTTTTCTTTATTTGTCACCCGGAAAAACCCCCTTAGCAAATCACCTGAAATCAGAAATACACCGCCACAACCAACTATCGATCAAAGCGCCCACTTTTTCAAGGCGGCACAAAAAATATAGCAATACCTGACACCAACATTCAGCGTCAAGCCGTTAACCCCAAAAACCAATGACTCGTAACGCATAACACAACCGCCTGTAATTTCAGAATTTTTTCGCGTCCTAAAATACTTTCTGATAACTATCGGCAATGACCACATGCGCGACAATACTAAATGCATCATCCTTTTCAATGGTATCAAAAAGCGTCAGGGTTTCTTTAGCTTCAATACCCGATTTATATTTAACTTGGTAGTCAAAAATATAAAACCGGCCACTCAATACAGTGTTGACCTCCACCCTTATTTTTCTATATGACTCAACATGCCCCAGGTTTGAAAGTACATCCTCATAACCACTTCGCCATTCTTCTGGAGAACGCTTCGTTGAGTAATAAGCAAGCACAGCGTCAACATCCTGCTGTTGCCTCGCTTTAAAAAAATTATCAACTTCTTTTTCAACCACATCACCTGCTGGAGAGCCAATACTGCAACCTACCAAAAGCAACAGAAAAACAACAGAAAACACCGCTCGAACAGACAAAAAAACAGACCTCATTAAGATAACCCTTTGATTAATATACCAATATTTTTCGTTATTTTTTCCAGCCAGATATCGAACTTTCATACCTAGCCATGACTCGACGCTACCACGGCACACTCACTACCATAAAATTTTAAAACACTTTCAGCAGCTTTCACTATGCCAATACACCATTAAGCCTTGTTAGTTTTAAAACAAAATCAGGCCATTCATATTATACAAGTGAGGAAATTTATCTACCACATAGATCACCATTTAAAACTGTATCAAAACATACGCTATATTTTTCTGCCATTGATTCAATCGCAAAAGAATTTTGAAACAAGCATACGCTTGATATTGGCCCCGCTCATATCACTTCTTGTACAGCGCGGCGATAATTTTTCAGCATGTGTTTCAGAGTGTCTATCGATGATTCAGCTTGTCGCATACCTCATCTTCAGGGACTTTTTGATCTTGGCAACTGGGCGAGCCTATCCATTTTGGGCATTATCATCACACTAATGATGAAGAAGCCCCAGGGTAAAAGCATAAAGCGAAACAGGCGCAACGAGAGAAATAACCCGCTAGACTAACCAGAACGGCAAACCTGGCCAGTTTTTTTGGAAAAGATTAAAGATGACAATAAAACAAAAGCTCATCAGCGCCCTGGCATTTTTCATAATGCAAGGTGTAGAAAATTCTACCG
>JAJRWO010000311.1 GCA_024276775.1 Gammaproteobacteria bacterium
CCGAAACCGCGAAGAGCCTTCAACAACCCTGTTTGAGCGCCAAAAACCAAAACCTTTGCCACCGCCAGCCCAACCTTTGCTCGCCCAAACGATTGCCAGACGAAAAAGCCAAACCAAAAGCGTTCGCCTGTCCGAGCCAACAACTTGACCGCCGCGACGGTTTGAGTTCCACGAACCAAAACCAAAGCCCAAACCAACCTGCGTTTTTCTGACCAACACCCGCGCTGCCAGCTAAAACGCAAAACGAGAACGGCCGTACCCCGCCCAAAAACACCGTCAATTCTCAAGTAACCCACGCCAACCAATCCGCGCCGCAACTGCCACAACCTGACCGGCGCGAAACCGACACTTCCCCGCTTCAAATTCTGCCTGGTCTTTCTAGCGCCTGCATAACCCGTTTGCGAGAAAAGCTAAAACTTTTTTTGGCGACTGGCCTTCAACAACCCTAACCTTGGCGGGCGAATAACGCCACTCTCGCAAATCGGGTTCATGCGATGTTAGCAAGAATGGCCTAACCCGCTAATTACAATTATTGTAGTTGATGTGACGATAGCGTTTCTTGGTTTGTTCATTGTTGAATTTGCCACAAATAAATCTTATTAAAACCTAGCCGAATTAGAGTGCGCCCGTCTGATGAAAAAGTGAGTCCAGCATCATCAATCTGTTGCAGGACTTTTCCAGAGTTTACGTCCCAAAGGAGTATTCCCGAGCCTGAAGAGGCTAGTAACCACTTACCGTCAGGGTTAAAGGCAATGCTCCCGATGCCATTTGAATGACCATTGTATTCTTGTAAGACCTCATCTCTAGTTACATCTAAAAGGTGGATATTTCCATCATCGCTTGCTACTGCAAGAAAATCGTCGTGCGGATGCCAGGCAAAGGCCCTAAAAGATGTTCCCGCATCAAACGTTAAAATTTTATCTCCCGTTATGACCGAATATACATACACGGCCTTTTCCGCATCACCACCACCGCCTATGGCAATGAAATTACCATCATAACTATAAGCGACTTCAGTAATGAGCGGATTTGTTCCAGTATCTAAAGTTATTGAGGAAAGCATCTCGCCGCTGGTTGTGCTATAGAATCGAATTGCATTGCGATCTCCTACCATAGCAAATTGTTTGCCATCGGGACTGAATGCAATACCTCGTGCCTCAGCGCCCGAAATGGTATACATTAAACCGCCATTTAGCGTATCCCACATTTCCAATAAGGGGCCAGCACATCTGGCTAAATATCGTCCGCTGGGACTGAATACATAACATCTGTGTTTGCTGCTTGCTGATTCATCTGTCAGAATTTGCAAAATCCGTCCAGTTTGCATATCGTGAAGTCGTATGACAGGTTGTCCATTTAGCCCTGTTGCAATGATGTTATTTTGAGCATCAACTGCGCTGGCATAAAAAAGAGCATCAAGTTGCTTGGTTGCGATGATTTCTTGTGTTGCCATATCCCAAACTCGTATCCAATCTCGACCAATAGCAACGATTTTTGATTCATCAGGGCTAAACGACACCCCTAATGTCAATTCATCTTCAGTTGGCGTTTCCAGGTAGCCTAGAATTTCGCCATTTTGTATATCTCGTAAAATAACATAGTGCCGTGAAGCCAAAGCAACAGTCGAGCCATTTGATGCAAAAGCAACGCCTTGCAGCCAAGATGCGGAGGTTTTGTCTATCAATCTGTTTGTCGCCATGTCCCAGAATTCAATTCCACGCCTAGTTTTAGCCGCCAATATTTTTCCGTCAGGTGAAAAGGTCACAAATTCAACACCAATGAGCCTATAATTCGATAATGTGCGTGATACAGTACCCGTTTGCAAATCCCATATTTGTAAGCGACCATCAAAACGGTATACCCCATTTGTTTGACTAGATGTTGTGATGCCAACTGCCAACCATCGCCCATCTGGACTAATTGACACACGCGCTCCTCCATCTAAGTTCGTATATTCTTGCTTTAGTAACCCCGTATCTGTATCCCACACTCGAATGGCTTTACCTCCTGATGAAACTAGCGTTTGCCCATCGTGGGAAAATGACATATCGGATGTCCCTCCACTATTGATGGTAGATAAAAGTTCACCTGTACCCATATCCCATAATTTAATTGCTCCATACGATGATTCGGCGGCAATGGATCCATCTGGACTAAATTCGGTGTTAAATGATTCATGTATAGAAATGGATTTTATTATGTTCAGGGTGTTTGGATCTAACCAATGTATTTCATCGCTGGCAGATACTATAATATGTTGACCATCTGGCGACCAATATACTTCTTCATAAATACCTTCTCCCCAACTGCTTTTTACAAGCTTGTTTACATTGCTCGGTTCAATAACAGGCGGTAAGGGAGTTGGGGTAATGGTTGGGGTAGGCGTTTCTGTAGGTACAGGCGTTTGGGTTGGAATAGGGGTAGGCGTCCATGATGGAGAGGGCTGAACCGGTGTAATAGAAGGGGTTATTTTGACATCGCTGATGGATGTCGCTTTGGCGAATACATCTGGTGTCGGTAATGATTGGTTTGACTGACAGTCCAATAGAAAAAACAAGATAAAAAGCGTTGATAACGTCAATGTGGAATTTGTTTTTGTTTGCATAATGCTCTCGTTTTATAATTGCCTCACTGGATGGTTGCTTGCTAACGCCATCTTCAGCCGCCTGCGAGGAAAAACCCAACGACTGGCGGATTCACCCAAAATCTTCCCAAAGAAACCGATCTCGCAGGTCGGCTGCAAGAACTGCTAGACAGAGCGGAAACCCCAGAACCCGGAACGACCAGCCCA
>JAJRWO010000312.1 GCA_024276775.1 Gammaproteobacteria bacterium
AAGCGCTGTTTGCCAATCAACTTCCTGCCACTCACCATCCTGTTTTACCATGGGTGCACGCAGGCGATCAGCACTATTCACACCTTCGTAACTAAAACGATCCCGGTCAGAAATCCATGTTTCATTAATGCATTCGTTTTCAACAGGTGTAACACGACGTGCTTCGTTGCGCAGCGTTTCAACCTGAATATTAGAACCAACACAATCATGTGCTGCAATGCTGCTAACCTGATTCATTTCCCAACTACGGGCATGAAAACGTAATGGCTTTGATGTCAGAGCGCCAACAGGGCAAAGATCAATCACATTGCCTGAAAGCTCTGATGTCACCGCTTTTTCTACATAAGTGCCAATCAGCATATGTTCACCACGCCCAGTAGCACCCAGCTCTTGAATACCCGCAACTTCCTGGCCAAAGCGAACACAACGGGTACAGTGAATGCAGCGCGTCATGTCGGTAGAGATTAGTGGCCCAAGATTTTTGTCAAATACCACTCGTTTTTCTTCACCATACTGTGAATGATCACCACCAAAACCCATGGCCATATCTTGAAGTTCACACTCGCCACCCTGGTCGCAGATTGGGCAGTCCAAAGGATGATTGATCAACAAAAATTCCATCACGCTTTTTTGCGCAGCAATGGCCTTGGTTGAACGTGTAAAGATAACCATTCCATCCGTAATCGGTGTGGCACAAGCAGGCAATGGCTTGGCTGCCTTTTCTACTTCCACCAAGCACATACGGCAGTTGGCAGCAACCGATAATTTCTTGTGGTAGCAAAAACGCGGAATAGGGATACCGACTTCATCAGCCGCTTCAATGATCATGGCCCCGTCCTGCGCCTCGACCTTTTTCCCATCGATTTCTATACTTACCATCAATTGGCCCCGTACATTTTTATCTGTTTAATCTCGTCAATCAATGACAAATCACACCAAGCATTTACCATGATCGATGTGATATTGAAACTCTTCACGAAAATGCTTTATAAAACTGGCCACTGGCATAGCGGCAGCATCACCCAAGGCGCAAATGGTGCGCCCCATTATTTTATTGGCGACGTCATCAAGCATATCCAAATCTTCCTCGCGCCCCTGACCATGTTCAACCCTGTGTACAACACGAGATAACCAACCCGTTCCTTCACGACAAGGCGTGCATTGTCCACATGACTCTTCATAGTAAAAATGCGATAGACGCGCCAGCGCCTTAACCATGCAAGTTGTTTCATCCAAAACAATGACTGACCCAGCACCAAGCATAGAACCTGCTTTACTAATAGAGTCATAATCCATGTCTGTCTGCATCATTACATCAGCAGGCACTACCGGGGTGGACGACCCCCCCGGGATGACCGCTTTCAGCTTGCGACCATCAAGTACACCACCCGCCATTTCCAGCAACTCAGCAAATGGTATGCCCATATTCACTTCATAATTGCCTGGTTTGTTGACGTGACCAGAAACAGAAAAAATCTTGCTACCACCATTATTCGGTTTACCCAACTCAAGAAACCACTGCCCGCCATTTTTCAAAATCATGGGGATTGATGCCAGCGTCTCAGTGTTATTAATCGTGGTTGGGCGACCATATAAACCATAACTGGCAGGGAAAGGTGGTTTAAAGCGAGGCTGGCCTTTTTTACCTTCAATAGACTCGAGCAGAGCTGTTTCTTCACCACAAATATAGGCACCTGCACCAAGATGCAAATCAACATCAAAGTCAATACCTGACCCCATAATATTTTTGCCTAAAAGACCCGCGGCCCTGGCTTCATCGATAGCGGCCTGAAAGCGTTCCTGGGGTTCCCAGAACTCGCCGCGAATATAGTTATAACCCATGCTGGCACCAATGGTATAACCCGCGATAGCCATACCTTCAATGAGTTGATGTGGATTGAATCGCAGAATATCCCGATCTTTGCAAGTACCCGGTTCGCCCTCGTCAGAGTTACAAACAATATATTTTTGCCCTGCTGAATTACGTGGCATAAAGCTCCACTTCAAGCCAGTCGGAAAACCAGCACCGCCACGACCTCGCAGAGCGGAAATTTTGACCTGTTCAATAATTTCCTCAGGAGAAGTCTTTTCCTTAAGAATTTTTCTCCAGACCTCATAGCCGCCAGTGCCTTGATAGACATCCAGCGTCCATGGCTTTTCTAAATGATTATTGCGAAAACAAACGTCGTTGGCCATGCTCTTTACTCAAGATTATCCAAAATAGAGTCAATTTTTTCAGGCGTCAGGTCTTCGTAATAATCATGATCAACGGCCATCATCGGTGCTCCCACACACGCCCCCAAGCATTCAACTTCTTTAAGACTAAACTTGCCATCCTCCGTCACTTCACCAAACTTGATACCAAGTTTATGAGTCAGATGTTTAACAACATCATCTGAGCCACGCAGCAAGCATGAAATATTGGTACAAACGCAAATTTTATTGCGTCCGACCGGTTTGTGCTCATACATGGAATAAAAAGTAGCCACCTCATAAACCGCTATCGCTGGCATTCCAAGATATTCAGCAACTGCATCCATCAGACCATTAGTCAACCAGCCACCATTTTGATCCTGAACAATACGCAGTGCCGGCATACAGGCAGAATCTCTGCGCTCCACAGGATATTTGGCGATATTCTGGTCAATGTCAGCGAGTGATTCTGCTGTGATCAAATGTAACTTAGTTTCAGACATCAGCGGTCAACCTCTCCAAATACGATATCCTGCGTACCAATGATGGCAACAACATCAGCAATCATATGACCACAAGACATTTCATCCAAGGCCGCCATATGAGCAAAACCGGGCGCACGGATTTTCATGCGATAGGGTTTATTAGCGCCATCAGAGACCAAATAAACACCAAACTCACCTTTAGGATGCTCAACAGCTGCATAAGCCTCCCCTTCTGGCAAACAATAACCTTCTGTGAACAGTTTAAAGTGGTGGATCAGTGCTTCCATGTCACCCTTCATATGCTCACGACGTGGCGGACTGACTTTGTAATTATCAACCTTTATCAGGCCAGGATTTTTGCGCAACCAATCGATACACTGGTGAACAATACGGTTAGATTGGCGCATCTCTTCGACACGGACCAAATAACGGTCATAACAATCACCGTTTGTGCCCACTGGAATATCAAAATCCAATCGATCGTAGACTTCATAAGGCTGCTTCTTACGCAGATCCCACTCTATGCCTGAGCCACGAATCATCGGCCCAGTAAATCCCAACTGCAGGGCGCGCTCTGGTGTCACGATACCAATATCAACTGTCCGCTGTTTCCAGATACGATTATCCGTCAGCAATGTTTCATATTCATCTACGTAGGTGGGAAAACGCTTGGTAAAATCTTCAAGAAAATCGAGTAATGAACCACCACGGTTTTGATTCATGCGATCAACATCTTTGGCATTATGCCACTTGGATGTTTTGTATTGCGGCATCTTCTCAGGCAAATCTCGTGCAACGCCACCCGGCCGATAATATGTGGCATGCATACGTGCACCAGGAACAGCCTCGTAGGCATCCAGCAAGTCTTCACGCTCGCGAAAGGCATACAAGAACACGGTCATCGCTCCGATATCAAGCGCATGCGCCCCCAACCACAACAAGTGATTAAGAATACGCGTAACTTCGTCAAACATAACGCGAATATACTGCGCACGCAGAGGTATTTCCAGACCCAGCATTTTTTCAATCGCCATAACATAACCATGTTCATTCGACATCATGGAAACGTAATCAAGCCTATCCATATAACCAATATTCTGGTTATACGGTTTACCTTCGACAAGCTTTTCAGTGCCGCGGTGCAGCAGACCGATATGCGGATCGGCACGCTCGATCACTTCGCCATCAAGCTCCAGCACCAGCCGCAACACGCCATGTGCAGATGGATGCTGTGGTCCAAAGTTCATGGTGTAGTTACGAATTTCAGCCATCGTTACTCACCTTTTTCCATTTTTTCATAGCGGTTATCATGACGTATTACACGTGGCACAACAATTCGCATCTCAGTCTCGACGGCTTCATAAATGACACGCTTGCGCTCAGGATCATAACGCATCTCAACATGCCCCAGCAGCGGAAAATCTTTACGAAATGGATGGCCAATAAAACCATAATCCGTCAACAGGCGCCGCAAATCAGGGTGACCATCAAATAGGATGCCGAACATATCGAACGCTTCGCGTTCAAACCAATTAGCCACACTCCATATTGAGATAACCGAGTCAACGCGCGGCTCTTCATTATCTGCAAACACACGCAGCCGCAGCCGACAGTTGTTGCGAATAGAAAGCAAATGGTAAACCACCGCAAAGCGTGAGCCTTGCCAAGCGCCCTCACCATACACTAAATAATCAACACCACACAGATCCATCAGCTGTTCGAAATGCAGGCCCACGTCTTCACGCAAGGCAGCACAGACTTCCAGTAGTTGCCCACGATTAATCTCTATCGTGACTTCATCAACAGCAACATCACAGCGCTGTAAGGCATCACCAAAGCGATTCTGCAAACGTTCAACAAGTTTATCGTTAGAAGTAGACATAGTCCCCAGCCTCAACGCGCAATCGTGTTGGTACGTTTAATTTTATTCTGCAGCTGAATGATGCCATAGAGCAAAGCTTCTGCTGTCGGAGGACAACCAGGCACATAGATATCCACGGGGACAATCCGATCACAGCCACGTACAACCGCATATGAATAGTAATAATAGCCACCACCATTGGCACACGAACCCATTGAAATCACCCAGCGCGGCTCTGCCATCTGGTCATAGACCTTACGCAGTGCGGGTGCCATTTTGTTGACCAATGTTCCTGCGACAATCATGACATCAGACTGGCGAGGACTGGGACGAAATACCACGCCAAAACGATCAAGGTCATAGCGCGCTGCCCCCGCTTGCATCATTTCAACCGCACAGCAAGCCAAACCAAAGGTCATTGGCCATAACGACCCTGTACGCGCCCAATTAATGAGTTTGTCGGCTGTCGTCGTCACCACGCCTTTTTCTAGAATGCCTTCTATTCCCATTCCAGCGCTCCCTTCTTCCATTCGTAGATAAAGCCAACAACCAGTATCCC
>JAJRWO010000313.1 GCA_024276775.1 Gammaproteobacteria bacterium
AACAACCATGACAACCAGAAACTGCTTGACCAGATCAGCCAGATCTATAAAAAATCGGGCTCCGAGCTAGATCCCACGGCGATGGTGAATAGTATACGCAAAGGAATCAAGGGCATTAACAATAAAGGCGTAAAACTTCTTGAAGCAGGAAATATTGATGAAGCCATCGAGTTATTTAACCAAGCATTGGAAAAAACACCTGACAATCAAGCGCTTAATATAAATAGCGCACAAGCCTATATTATGAAAATAAAATCCAGTGGCGCAAGCAGTACGCTGCTCGTTAAGGCACGTACCTGCCTGGAAAAAACCGCCCATAATAAAAATCTGCAACAGCGTTACAAAATATTAAACGCTGCCTACTGGAAGTTTTCAAAAAAACATATGAACTCAGCATGACGGACAAAATCAACTTTAACACCATCATGGCCAGTTCAGTGCATGATATGAAAAATTCGCTCAGTATAATCATTAACACAACCGAGCTTCTTAGCAGTGACACCCGCCTGAGCAGAACCCAGCACAAAGCCATCGGTCTGCTACACATAGAGGGTGAACGCCTTAACAATAGTTTCATTCAATTGCTGGCACTATACCGAATTGAAAACAAGCAATACTCACTCAACATAGACAGCCATAATGTTTACGATTGCCTGGAAGAGGCCATGCTTGAAAATGAAACGCTACTCACCTACCATAATATTGATTTCGAAATACAATCCGACCCGGACCTGGAATGGTTTTTCGACAAAGCCATGACCTTGGGCATTATTAACACCATTATCAACAATGCCCTGCGCCATGCCAACAATAAAATAATGTTGAAAGCAGACAGTAATAAAACAGAATTAATTATCAATATTCTTGATGATGGCTGCGGCTATCCCAACAGCGTTCTCAATCAGAATATCACTGAGCAATCAGAACTAAACTTTAATAATGGGAATACCGGGCTTGGCTTGTACTTCGCCAAAGTGGTTGCCGAAATGCACACTAAAGGCAAGCAACACGGCCATATCGAACTCAGTAATGATGGTATTGATCACGGTGGAAAGTTCAGTATTCACCTACCCTGATGGCTAAAAAGGTATCATCAACAGGCAGCATACTCAGACTCTGTTAGTATTAAACAAAATCTGTTCCCATATGAAGACTATGCATATAAAAATAACGATCAAATCAACACTTAAATTCGCCGCTCTGGTCATACTAATCGGTAGCCCCCAGGCACAGGCTGGTTGTAGTGACCCCGCAGGCCCTAGAGTTAACTGGAAGGGCTGTGACAAAGCTGGCATTGATCTCAGCGGTATGGATCTGCGTGGCGCGGTGCTTAACAACATCAATTTCGAGGGTGCCAACCTTGGCAAAACTAATCTGCGTGGCAGCCAACTTGGACGCGCTAACTTGAAAAATGCCACGCTGGACAATGCCAATTTGATTGAAGCTAACCTGGTCGCTGCAGACCTGAGCCAAGCGTCGCTGAAGCAGGTGCTGGCCAAACATGCAAAATTTGACCGTGCCAATCTCAGCGAGGCCAACCTCAACAACGCCTTACTTGAAGCCGCTCAATTTTACGATGCCAATCTCAGCAATAGTCAACTGATAAAGGCCAACCTGAACATGGCCAGCATGAGCCAGGTCAATCTCAGCGGCGCTAACCTATCCAACAGTCAAATGTTCAAAGTACAGCTATCGCGTGCCAATTTGGAGAACGCCAATCTCAGCGGTGCCAATCTGGAGCGTGCCCAGTTAGATAAAAGCTTTCTGGTCAACACCAACCTCTCTAACAGCAATCTTAGCCGTGCCAACCTGGCGGAGGCCGAGATGATTAACACTGATATCAGTAATGCCAAACTAGATTACACCACCTGGAATGACCGCCGCCGTTGCCGCTCAGGCTCACTGGGAGAATGCCGCTAATCTGCGGCTAAGTGTTTTGTAAACCAGCCATCCAATACACAGCAATAAAGCCAGAAAACTAACCGTGCCTCCACCTGATTTTTTTGAGCGGTTTTCAACTGTCAAAGCGGATAAAGAGACAGATATTTCCTTGTTCACATTATACTGAATAGCCAGCATAGCTGTCTGTTCACCCGCAATATCGGCAGAATAACTGACATCCATAACAACACGGCCTCCCGCTGGAACCGTTGTGTCAACCAGTTCATTTGTGAACAAACTGTTTGATATAATAACGGCGCTAATCAAAACATCCTCATCACTGCCATTACTAATTTCCAGTAACTGTTTCTTTTTACTGCCCTCTTTTACCTCACCAAAGTTTAAGGAGGCAGGGGCGCTTAGTAATTCAGCTGCATTCTCCATGACCACTGTTCCCGTCAATGAAACCACCAGTTTGCTGTCCACACCATAGTGAAAGGTTAATATTCCGGCCTGAGTCCCCACATCCACTCCCGCCGAAAACGCTACTTCAACGGTGATATTCTCACCTCTGGGCAAGGTCGTGTTGACTGCGTTGTCTGTAAATATTGAATTAGACATGACAATATTGGTGATCTCGGCATCCATGTTACCAATATTCGTGATTTTTAATGGCAGGCTTTTTTTAGAACCCGTCACCACATCACCAAAATCCAAAATTTCTACAGCAACCTGTAATTCAACTGAAACATTTCGCGCGCCAACTCGATGCATCATTGGCATTGTCGCAGCAAAATTATTCAGCCGTTCAATATTTTCATAATCTCCAGAGCCATCTGATTTCATTGGCACCCTGTATGTCGATAACCCAGCCGCAGTCGGCATTTGCACAACCACAAAGTCATCCTCACCCCAGAAACTGGGCACCCCCCAGCGTCCTACACCATCAGCGCTCACAGAAACAATTTTCTGAAGTGACTGAGTTTCAGTATTCAAGCTCATCACGTCTGAATAAACATTCCCTGTCGCCGCCGCATCAGAATAATCGTGCATGTCCATCACAATAACGTAGTCATTATTGTACGCAAATGAGGGATAACCTATATTAATTAAGGGATTCTGGCTTGGAAAAGGATAACCAAAACTGCCGTCCTTGATATCAAGAAAGCCTATCGACCAGTATTGGTAACCACCACCGTCTGCACAATCACTGCCCGCAATCGACTGGCAAAAACGTGCGTCAAATACTATCTTTGTTCCACTAAAATCAAACGAAAGTGAATCCGCATAATCAACACTATCAACCGCACTAAACTCACCCTCCTGGTAACTTGCCTGAACGATTTTATGCACCGACGTTTCACCATTATCAAGGTTCACTACATATATATTATCGTCAGCACGGCTAGTGCTCGTATATGCCATATATGTCCCTGTCGGTGAAACGGCCATGCTCCAGATATCAGCGGTGGTCGTCAGCTGAGTATAGGCATTTGATAACAGATCAATTGTATAAATATTTTTATCCACACCGACAAAATAAACATACGTCCCAGCGATAGTCGTTATAATTGCCGGGCGCGTATAGCTTGCGGCGATGGGTTGAGGTACCTGCTCATCCAACGCCGCCTCATAGCCCGTAAAAGGAGTGGGGATCCCCTGCATATAGAGTGCAAAAATTTCTGATCCCGGCATATCAATAAGACCATCACTCGGATACAAATAAAGAAGCACATCGGCACCTAGCACCACATCTGCGTCTGTCGGGCTGGTCTGTTCTGGTACTGCCCCTCCTTCAATCACACCCACCGCATCCCAAGCGGCAATCACGGCTGCCACTTCTACCGTGCCAGCACCATACCTATCTTCTGCCGCCTGAATAGTTGCACGACGGGCATCAATAAATTGTGACGAAGCCAGCAGGTAAACAGTCAATGCGTCATAAAAAATCTGCTCTGTCTTGGCACGACCAATACTAAGTCCCAATCCCTCAGCACTTAGACCTTCCGCTATTAAGTAGGCAGCATGATTAGGAATACCACTATTAATATGAATACCCCCATAGTTACCAGCCTCAGTGGCAGGAAGATTCTGATATTCATTCATATGTGCAGGTTGTGAATTCATGCCCCTTGAGGGGTCAGACAGGTCACGTACAAAACCCGGGCTGGCAATGGTACAGTCTTCACCAATGGTCCAGTCATCCCTGTCCACCATTGCGCCAAAAATATCAGAAAATGACTCGCTTAATGCACCGCTCTGATTCTGATAAATAAAATTCGCTGAATTTTCAATCACGCCATGACTCATCTCATGGGCCGCAATATCAAGACAACCTGCCAGTGAAGAGAAAGTCTCACCGTCGCCATCGCCATACACCATATAGGCACCATTCCAGAAGGCATTGTTATACCCGGATTCAAAATGAAGCACGACTAAATTATTGAGATTGTTACCGTCAATACCATCTCGACCAAAACTATCTTTAAAATAATTATAAACTTCATAAACATTGCTAATCGCACTAACAGCAGCAGCATCCCAGCCACTGTTTAATTGATTGCTAACAGAATAATCCAGACTGGAGCCATCCCCATTTTTAGCATCAAATATAATCGTGTCACCAAAAGGACTGTTCACTTTCAATGGATCATAGTGCTGTTCTACAATAGAAAAACTGGGATCAATAACATAATAAGTGCCCGCTTCAAACCAGGCATTAAAATCTTGTATATTGCCTTGCAAATCACGTCCTGACGCATTGACAAGTTCACCATTTGTGTAATGAATATTATTCAGCCGATGAACAATCTCACCATTATCGGCATCAACAAAATAGGTCCAGCGTTGTTCCATACCACTGCTAACATCAATTTTATATGTCAATAAGGGCGTTATCTGTTCAGCGCTATACACCATCAATTCAGCCTCAAGCGTCAATGCCTTGCGCCCCAAAAAATGCTGTCTGACAATCGCTTTAGCCTCTGACATAGCCAGGGCTGGAACCACATCAAAATTCTTTAACGATGGTTCATAACGCCCCTGAAAGAAATAAACATCTGAGTTTTTATTCAAATGCACGGCAACAGATTTACCCCAATAAGGGACTCCATTGACCAGCTGCTGAAAATGTAAATGTTTCCGCCCACCTTTGCTTTCATTCTGATGCAGTAGACGAAATTCATCTATTGGCGCATCAATCTTCATCAACGTCTGATTGTCAGAGAAAAACTGCCGCGCCTCACTGAGTGCATTTTTTTTCTGGCCGGCAACGATGGTGGCACCAGCATTAAGGCGTTTGGCCACCATTAAAGATGGCGTGCCGTTTACCCTGTTAAAAGCAACTTTTGCTTGACCACTCATACTGAGTTTTTTTTGTAGCTTTTCCAGTGCTTGAATCTGTCCCGCATTTAAGATGGCTGTTTTTTTTATTGGCCGCCCAAGCTTGGCCCCTTTCGCTTGTGCCAATGAACTCATCAATTGCGAAGCAATAAGATCAGGCAAAACTGTACTTACGGGTAATTTTTTGACAGGCCGAACAGATTCTGAGTCAACATTTTCTACCGCTGTTTTTGATAACTGGCTGGTCGACACAGGCATTTGAACCGCCGCCATAGATAATGGTGCGCGGCCTTGCCCCTGAACACTCGAAACAAGGCATATAAACAAACCAACGAACAAAGCTGTTCTCATCCGCATCAAATCCATGTTTGCATTCATGGCTACCTCCAAAGCTATTCAATATATTTCTAAGTTAGGTGATCATCATTCTCACTTACGGCAACATAATACACGCTTCACGCGTAAACCTGACCTCGGGCAAGCCCTCCCCTTCAGTCACATCAATAATATTGTCATTCATATTCCGTCCATATCCTGACCACTTCCCCTGCATTGCTCTCAAGATATTGACAGACCATAATCACTCTCTTCACTGGCAACAGCTGCCGTTGACATAAACAGACCAAACAAAGCCAGCCAACAAATCCCTATATTTTTAGCGGCAAAAAAGACTTTTCTATTATTCACATCCGCCCTCCCGTAAAAAACAGTATTTATAGACAAAAAATAGTATCATCTTCGGATTAGATTACTTTACATATCCTTTATATAAATAAAATCACCTAAATACAGAGGCCACATGTCTGAAAAATCACCCTTGATAGAGGCTCAGGATTTATTTCTTAAAGCAGTTCCAAACCGACAGATGCCCGCCGAGCACATCACCATAAACAAAGCATTGCAGCGGACCTTGCATACAGACTTTATCGCCCCGGAAGACGCCCCCCCTTACCACCGCGCCATCGTCGAAGGTTTTTTAGTCAACACTGCAGAAACCCAGGACGCTTCGGAAAAAAATCCCGTCAATTTCAACGTCGTTGGCAGTGTCGCCCCCGGCGATGCCCAGTGCCCAGACGTTGGTGCCGGTGAAGCCATTGAACTACAAACGGGTAGTATCTTGCCCGATGGCCCGATTTCCATCGTCCGGATGTGGGAAGCCAAACGTGACGGCAACAACGTCAGCATCAGCCGCCCGTTCCCACCACGCTTTTTTATCGAAGACCAAGGTTGCGACATTAAAAAAGGTGACACCATCATTAGTGCTGGCACCGTGCTCACACCACAGCATATTGGCACCATCGCCAGCGTTGGACAGAGCGAGGTCGCTGTCGCCAAACAACCCCGCGTCAGCGTATTTGCTTCGGGCGATGAGGTCACCCCCCATACAGCGCCCTTTAAACCCGGCATGATCCGCGACTGCAATAGTCCGATGTTAGCTGCCGCCATTAACGCCGCCGGTGGTTTGCCAACACTGGAAGGTATTATGGGTGACAACTTCGATACTTTTGTGACTGTGGTCAAAAATGCGCTGGAACAGACTGACATGATCGTCATCTCCGGCGGCACCGCTGTCGGTGGTCGCAACTTTATTTCAGATCTGATAAGTGCAGTGGGTGAATTATTGGTTGATGGTGTCCCCATGCGCTCCGGCCGCCCCCTGATCATGGGCATCATCAACGGCAAACCCATTGTCGCCGTGGCTGGCCACCCCCCCGAAGCACTGCGTGGTTTTCAATTGTTTGGTGCCCCCGCCATCGTTAAACTGATGGGACAAACAGCCGAATTACCCACCGATTAAAAACAGGACCCAGGGTGGGCACATCTTTCGTGCCCACCAAACTGAAGGGCAATTGCTTTGCAGCCTCTGGTTTTTCCTTCACAAGCCGCCGTGCGCTTGCCAGGCTATCAATAGTGAGGGGGCGGTGTCTCTTCAGACAGAGAACGAACCAGGTCGCCACCCTGCTCCAACTGATTTTTCTGCCGCTTAACCACCTCAATCAAAGCATCAATCTGATCCTGCTGCTTAATTACCACTTGATTCAACTGTTCCACAGTCGCCTCAAAATAAGCCATCCGCACTTCAATATCCTCAAACCGTTTATCCATAAGCACCTCAATACAAACCACCAAAAACCTGAATTATATAAGTTTGGCTAGCATGAGTGGTTGGTTATTTTAATGTCGGGATATCCAGGCACTTGCCCGAAAACAGACACCTGGGTTTAATCATCTAAGAAATATTCGATATTGGCCGATAACCATTGTCTGTCAGTATAAAAACCTTACACAGGTGATAAAATATGAAATGCGATGTGGTTTATACACATGCGAAACAATCAAGTGCCGCCCACGGTGACGATGAGCTCACACAATTACGCGGCCGCGGTTTTAAGGATGAACGCGCATATCTGGCGTTCTTACTGGAGCAAGAGCGCACTTGGGAACAAGAAAATTTTAACCAAGACAACAAAGAAACTGATACTGAATAGTTAATCACCCAACAATGGCCCAGGCCCCGCTGAGACGGGGTATTTTTGTGTCCGCAACCTATGCCTGAAACCAATACGGCAGCCTTCTGTATAAAAAGCTAAAATAGACCTCTTTCTCTACCCCACAGCTGACCACGGACACTTCGATGCTACGATTGACAGAAATCAGGCTCCCCCTTGATCATTCAGCGGATGCACTGCGTGATGCCATCATCAAGCGCTTGCAGATCAGTCCAGAGGCTTTGCACGATGTCAGTATTGCCCGTCGTGG